>JALOMS010000224.1 GCA_025455345.1 Thermoflexibacter sp.
AAAAAAATATTCGCAAGAGGCTATGATAGCAGGGGATATTATCGAGTGTTTGGGAAAGGCGATGAAGAAGATTGCTAAAGATAACAAATCCTACTGATTACCATTGGCTCAAGGCTCAGCCTTGAACTTTTTTAGGTACAAGTGTTACGCTTGTATCAGCAAAGTTCTCTATATTTTCACAAAAATTGTGTCAGATATTCAAAAAAATTAGGTATTTGGTATGGAAAAATATACTTTTAGGAATCAACAGATTATGAAAAGTATTTAATCAAATATAAAATCATAAATACCATGAAAACACTTATTTGTATCATCTGCTCCTTGTTTTTTTACTCATTTGCCTACGCACAGACCATAGAAAATATTGTGAATACCCCTCCTTCAGAAGTCAAGGTTTTTCTTTCTGGGGCGGAAGTAAGCCATAAGGCTGACCTCAAGTTAGCCGCAGGACAAAACACCTTTCGGTTTATCAGGTTGCCGATTTCTATCAATATGAATAGTATTAATTTTAATTTAGGAGATAAAGTAAAAATACTCTCGATTTCTGGCGAATCCAATACTACCAATTGGGAAAAAAATAGTAAAGAAATGCGTTTTTGGCAGGACTCTCTTGCTTATATCAACCATGAAATAGCCAAACTCCGTTTCGAAATCGAGGGGTGGACAGCAGAGCTAAATCTGTTAAAAGCCAATCAAGCCCGAATAGGCACAGCGAATAGTTTGTCGCTTACTGATTTACAGAATTTTAGCAAATATTATAGTGAAAGATTTAAAGATTTGGAAGAAAATACAAGCCGACAGAAACAAAAAATAGAAAAATGGAATGAAAGATTATCAACTATCCAAGAAGCATTGAAAAAAGTAAGCTCTAAAGAGGCTAACGCCTTGTTTGACATCAATTTGGTAGTAATGTCCAAAGAAGCCCATACCGTTTCAGCAACATGGAGCTATGTAATCAGAGAAGCGGGTTGGTCGCCTTTGTATGACTTGCGTTCTGAAGGGATTGGCAAACCTATCGAGTTCACTTACAAGGGTGAAATCATCAATAATTCGGGGATAGATTGGAAAAATGTCAAACTAACCCTCTCTACGGCTGATGTCATGCAAAATACAACGCCGCCCTACCTCACTGCTTGGAAATTGGATTTCAATGACAATGAGTTAAACTATTTTGCCAATAATGCCATTCAACAACAACAAGTGATGCAAAGCAGAATTGAAATGGAAGAGAGCAGAGCAGGCGTGGACTTGGACAGGAGTGGAAGTATTACAGGCACATTTTCTGATGTCGCCGTTTCAGAGCTAAGCACAGAGTTTGAAATCAAGGAGTTATACAACATTCCTGCTGATAACAAAGCCTACTCCGTAGAAGTCAATGAATATCAGCTCAAGGCAGATTATATCTATGTTTGTACGCCAAAGATGGACAAAGACGCTTTTCTAATGACCAGAATTGTAGGTTGGGAAACGCTGAACTTAATAGAAGGGAACGCTAATATCTATTATGGAAATAGTTATATCGGCAAAACCTATATCAACCTCCGCAGTGCAAATGATACCTTAGAAGTGTCTTTAGGACGAGATAAAAAACTGATAGTCAATAGGGTAAAAAAACAAGATTTTAGTAGTAGAAAATTCTTAAGTAGCACCGTAAGAGAGTTATTTACTTATGAAATTAATGTTCGTAATACCAATAATGCACCGATTACTTTGAAGTTGAAAGACCAAGTACCGACTTCGGGCAACAGCGAAATAGAAATAGAAATTTTAGATATTTCTAATGCAAATCGCGACTCTGACACAGGCATACTCACTTGGGAAGTAGAGCTTGCTCAGGGAGAGGCAAAGACTTACACGCTTAGCTATGCTATCAAATATCCAAAAAGCAAAAAAATAAACCTTAATAAAACCAAAATGCAAAGGCAGTATAAGAAATAGCACCGCGCTTTACAAATAAAAACCTTTTGCCCTAATCATTGTTTCTACATCTTCATGGACTAAGTATTTGATGGATTGGCGATTGCGAATCAAATCTCTGATATAAGTCGCAGAAAGGTCTATCAAAGGAGCGGAAACAAACTTGACTTGAGTGTGTGTATGAAAAGGAGTTTTTTCTGCATTGGGGCGTGGATAAACCAAAATTTCATAGTATTCTAAAATTCTATCGTGATTTTTCCACTTCTCAAAGCCCTTCAGATTGTCCTCACCTACGATAATTTTGAACTCGTGGTGAGGATATTTTTCCTGAAGATAGGTCAGCGTATCAATCGTATAGCTCGGTTTGGGCAGGTGAAATTCTATGTCTGTAACATTGAGCCGTTCATTGTCAGCAATAGCCAAACGCACCATGTCAAAGCGGTCAAATTCGTGTAAAAGTGTACTATTTTTCTTAAAAGGATTTTGAGGAGAAACTACCAACCAAACCTGACTTACTTCATTGCTATGGGCAATCGTATTTGCGATTATCAAATGCCCAATATGAATGGGGTTGAATGAGCCAAAAAATAATCCAATTTTCATATTTTTGCCTATCATATTTTTGCCAAAAATAGCAAATAAATATTCAGTATGCCCAAAATCCTTATTATTCGCTTTTCTTCCATTGGAGATATAGTGTGGACTACCCCAATTATCCGTTGTGTAAAACAGCAAGTGCCTGATTGTGAGCTACATTTTGCAACCAAATCTTCCTATGCGGAAATGCTAACAGCTAATCCTTATATAGACAAACTGTTTTTATTGGGAAATAACTTAAGCGAGCTTACACAGCAGTTAGCCCAAGAGAAATACGACTACGTCATTGATTTGCATAAGAATCTACGGACTCTACGTATGAAATGGTTTCTTTCAGGGCAAAAGTTTACTTACAACAAGTACATACTGGAGCGATGGCTTTTTGTCAAATTCAAAATCAATAAAATGCCGAATTCACACATTATAGATAGATATTTTGAAGCTGTTGCTCCTTTAGGCGTACACAATGACGGCAAAGGGTTGGATTATTACATCATGCCCGCACACGAAATCGATGTAAATACCTATTTGCCTATGAGTTTTCAGCAGGGTTATGTTGCTTATATCATTGGCGGGAGCGAAGCTACCAAAAAACTACCCTTACACAAAATGCAAGAGCTTTGCCAAAAAATTGCTCTCCCCATCGTCTTGATTGGAGGAAAAGAAGATATAGAAAATGGAGATAAATTGGTCAATCTCATCAACGAACAAAATAAAACCCTCATAGATAAGCAATTAGTAGTTAATCTTTCTGGAAAATTAACCATTAGCCAGTCCGCTTCCGTAGTGCGACAAGCAAAAATTACCATAGGACATGACACAGGATTGACCCAAATCGCAGGGGCATTTCACGATACAATTTATTCAATCTGGGGAACAACTACTCCGCTTTTTGGCATAAAACCATATACTAAAAACTCTATTGTGTTGGAAAACAATCATTTGAAATGCCGTCCGTGTTCTAAGTCAGGAGTCCCTACCTGCCCTTTAGGACATTTCAAATGTATGAATGAGCTGGACTTGGGTAAAATAACCTTCGAAGGAAAATAATACTTTAAGCAATGCTAAAAAACTTCAAAGTATTGGAATAAATATAAACATTTACTAACTTTATTTGTATTAATTATAAGAAAAAGTATAACTAAGTTAGTTACTTTATTAATATTTGAAAATCAAACTTTTATGAAATATACAGATATATCCAAATCTGAACTTATCAAAATCAAAACGCTTGGCGAACTCAAAGCAATAGGCTATCAATCCAGGTCTATCAAACAAGAATTAAGGGAAAATCTTATTCACTCTCTTAAAAACAAGCAAGATGTATTCAAAGGGATTCATGGTTATGAAGATACGGTCATTCCTGACATTCAACGTGCAATTCTTTCCATGCACAATATCAATCTTTTAGGGCTTAGAGGACAAGCAAAAACCCGCATTGCTCGTTTGATGGTTTATCTTTTGGACGAGTATATTCCCGTTCTCAAAGATTCAGAACTCAATGATGACCCTTTACAGCCTCTTTCTTTTTATGGGAAGCATCTGATTAGCGAACATGGAGACCATACGCCTATTACTTGGATGCACAGAGAAGACCGTTACACAGAAAAATTGGCAACGCCTGATGTTACTATCGCAGACCTAATAGGTGATGCTGACCCTATCAAGGCAGCTACCCTAAAGTTGCCTTATTCTGATGAGAGAGTGATTCATTATGGCTTGATTCCACGCTCACATCGCTGCATATTTGTAATCAATGAATTACCAGACTTGCAAGCGCGCATTCAGGTAGCTCTTTTTAATATACTCCAAGAAGGAGACATACAAATTCGCGGTTTTAAAATTCGCTTGCCCTTAGACATTCAGTTTGTATTCACTGCCAATCCAGAAGACTACACCAATCGCGGTAGTATTGTTACTCCTCTGAAGGATAGGATAGACAGCCAGATATTGACCCACTACCCCAAGGACATCAAGATAGGGCGTAAGATTACAGAACAAGAGGCATACATCAAACCCGAGCAAGGCGGTGGTATTTATGTTTCTGACCTCGCCAAAGATTTGATAGAGCAAATCGCCGTAGAAGCTCGTAAAAGCGAATATGTAGATGCAAAAAGCGGAGTATCAGCGCGTTTGACCATCTCTGCATACGAAAATCTGCTCAGTGCCGCCGAGAGAAGAATGTTGCTCAACTCGGAAAATAAAACATCTGTGAGGGTAGGAGATTTTTGGGGGGTAGTCCCAGCAATCGCAGGCAAAGTCGAGTTAGTCTAT
Organism: Thermoflexibacter sp.; assembly: GCA_025455345.1. Classification (GTDB taxonomy): domain Bacteria; phylum Bacteroidota; class Bacteroidia; order Cytophagales; family Thermoflexibacteraceae; genus Thermoflexibacter. Next base: position 4,789 of record JALOMS010000224.1, read on the forward strand.
GAAGGAGAACAAGAAGGTGCGGCAATTGTAGCGCAAAACCTACTTGGGAAGTCTATCAGAACCTTATTTTTGAGTTATTTTCCTGAACCTGAAAAGGAAAAAAAGCGACAAAACAATGTATATAAGAAAATTACGGATTGGTTTGGAGATGGCGAACAGGTTGATTTGCTCAATGAAGCCACCAATCAAGAGTACAAAAATACACTTTATACAATTCCGGGACTTTCTGAGTTGGTCAAGTCTAAGCTCCCTCAATTGCATGAAAATGACCATGTATTTATGATGGAATTTGCCTTGCATGGATTGGCAGAGTATTCTATGTTGAGCAAAAAATTCTTAGAGAAAGGATTGCAATTCAAGGACTTATTGGGTGGTATGTTTTCTATGCCAAAGTTTGGAGAAGAAGATGATGATGAGTAATAAGTAACTGTGTATTTTTATTAAATTTTGGTGTAGAAACTCTAATAACGAATGAAAATCGTAGAAAAAAATATTCTTGGCATTATCCCAGCGCGCTATGCCTCTACCCGCTTTCCTGCTAAAATGTTGGCAGATATTCAAGGAAAACCCATGATACAACACGTTTATGAGCGAGCGAGCGAAGCCAAATGTTTGGACAAATTAGTAGTAGCAACTGATAATCAAAATATTGTAGATGTTGTAAAAGGCTTTGGTGGAGAAGTGGTCTTGACAAGAGAAGACCACCCAAGTGGCACAGACCGATGTCATGAAGCCTTAGAAATAGTAAGGACAACTACTAAAATAGGCTATGATTATGTAATAAATATTCAGGGTGATGAGCCTTTCATTAGCCCCGAACAAATAGAACTTTTGGCAAGTAAGTTAGATGGACAAACCGAAATTGCTACCTTGATAATCAAGGCATTGGACATGGAAAAACTTTTTAATGTGGGAGAAGTCAAGGTAGTATTGGACAAAGATGAAAATGGTATTTATTTTAGTCGTCAGGTCATTCCTTTTTTGAGGAATATTCCACAGGAAGACTGGCTTAAATACCATATTTTTTACAGGCACGTAGGAATGTATGCCTATCGAGCCGATGTATTGGCACAAATCACCCAACTCACACCTTCTTTATTGGAAAAGGCTGAAAGTTTGGAACAATTACGCTGGATAGAAAACGGTTTTAAAATCAAAACTGCTATTACAGAGCATGATAGCTACTGCGTAGATACACCAGAAGATTTGGCTAATCTATTGAGTAATTGGACAGTTTGAAGTATGTTTGCCTTTCTACCATCTGCATTACAAAATTTTTTTTCTTCCTTGTGCAACTTCTGTTTTTAGTTTTGTGTCCTTACTAAAAAAACTTGGTTCTCTGACAATTTTTGTGGTTGTGTGAATTCCCACCGTTAAAACGGTGGGTTGAATAAAGCTAACTCATTGATTATGTACATATAACACGCCCTTTTAAGGATGTGAGCCTTCCATAACATAGGTTTTTCCACAAAAATTATTATACATTCAAAAACTTTAATCCTTACTTAACATGAAAAAGCAGTTCGTTCATTTGATGATTATTTTGTTTGTTTCTCTTTTGGCGCAGACTACTTTATTGGCTCAGAAAACAACAGAAAGAAATCTCAATTCGTTTGAGAAAGTAAAAATTGGTGGTGGTTTTAATGTTACTATCCAACAAGGAAGTTCAGAAAATATTAAGATTACAGCTTCGGGCATAGACTTAGAAGACATCATTACTGAAGTAGAAGGAAGTACACTTAATATACGTACTCGTAATGATAAATGGGATTGGAAAAACAACTATGATGTGGATATTGTATTGACTTACAAGAGTATAGAATCTATTAGCTCAAGCGGCTCTTCGAGAATATATGTCAAATCAAAGATAAAAAGCACAGAATTTGAGCTTAGACTTTCTGGTTCGGGCAAGTTTGAGGGCGAAGTAGAAGTAGAAAGGCTTGAGGTTTCTCTGAGCGGTTCGGGCGATGTAGAAATTGCTGGCTCTGCCAAAGAGCAAAATATCAGCATATCTGGTTCGGGTGATGTAGAAGCCATAGAGTTAAAGGCTTCTTCTACGAAAATTTCTATTTCTGGCTCTGGAAATGCCAAAGTGTATGCGAGCGAAGAACTCGACGCAAGGGTAACAGGCTCTGGAGATGTGCGCTTTGCGGGTAATCCACAGAAACAGATTTTTAAAAGCACAGGCTCTGGCTCTATCAGAAAAGTAAATTAGAAAAATAGCTTACTCATGAGTCTTCCTCTTGTAGCCCAGCACTAATATTTTTGTACAATTATTAGTGCTGGGCTATTGAGTAACCCACTGATTAGATACTTAATAATCTACAACTTTTTAGAGTTTTATGCCGATGACCAATACATCATCTGTTTGTTCTCCTTGTCCTTTCCATTGCTCAAACTCGTCTTCTAATCGCTTTACTTGTAGGTCTATGGGCATATAACTGATGGAGTGTAAGAAGTTGCGGAAGCGTTTACTCATATATTTTTCATTATGCCTTCCGCCAAATTGGTCTTGAAAGCCGTCAGAGAAAATGTAAAACATACGAGTAGAATTTTCTATGTAGGCAATATCTTCTTTTTTACCTATTCCATTG
>JALOMS010000225.1 GCA_025455345.1 Thermoflexibacter sp.
ATCTGATAGAATATGCCGTTAATTATTACAAAAACTTACTGACGAAATACAGCAAAGGCAAGGAGCGCAAAACAGAAATCCGCACTTTTGACGTAATTACAGCGACCAAAGTGGCGGCAAACAACCAAAAACTCTACATCAATCGCGCTGAGGGTTTCATTGGTTATGGTTTGAAAAAAGATGAATACATTGCAGATTGCTCTGATATTGACGATATTATTGTTTTTATGAAAGATGGGAAGTTCAAAGTGGTGAAGATTGCAGAAAAAGTATTTGTGGGCAAGGACATCATTCACGCCGAAGTTTTCAACAAAGATGACGAGAGGAAAGTATATAATGCCGCATATTTGGACGGAGAAGCGGGTGTGAGTTATGTCAAGCGATTCCAAGTCGGAGGTATTACCAGAGATAGAGAAAACGACATTACCAGAGGAACAAAACATTCTAAGTTGTGGTACTTTACCGCCAACCCCAACGGAGAGGCAGAAACGATTACCGTACAACTTACCCCTGCTTGCAAGGCAAAAATCAAGGTTTTTGATTTTGATTTTGCGACTTTGGCAATCAAAGGGCGTTCTGCACAAGGCAATATTCTCACCAAATATCCCGTTCGCAACATCAAGTTCAAAATGGCAGGTGGCTCCACTTTGGGAGGCTTAAATATCTATTATGACAACAAAATAGGAAGGCTAAACACCGAAGAAAGAGGCATTTATCTCGGTTCTTTCCAATCAGACGATAAGATTTTGGCACTTTATACGGACGGAAGCTATCAAATTATGAATGCAGATTTGACAAATCGCTATGAAATCGCGGAAGTGGTCAGTTTACACAAGTTTGACCCGAAAGCAATAATCTCTGCGGTTTATTTTGATGGCGAGCATGAGAGTTTTTACATCAAGCGTTTTGCGATAGAAACCACGACCGTAGGCAAGGCATTTTCCTTCATTACCGAACACAAAAAGTCCAAACTCTACATGGCAACGGTGGAAGAACAGCCTCAAATCAAAATCAATTACACCAACGAAGTGAAAAAAGAAGTCAGCAATATTTATGATGTGGACTTGCTCACCGAAGTTCGCGGTTGGAAGGCACTCGGCACAAAACTGCCACAACAGAGAATCAAAAGTGTACAGTTGGTGTCTTCGGAGGAGGGAGAGTAAGACAAACTCAAAAAAGTTTGTTTTGCTCTTTTTGTTCTATTGTCTTCAAATCAAAACTTTCATCAAAGGTCTGCTTCCAGTACACACTAACGATTTTCTTTTGCAGGTTTTTGTCTGCACTGATTTCGGTTGTCATCTCTTGGAGTTTTTTGGCAAAAGCAAGGGTAGATTTTGGTTTTATGCTATTTTCTTCCACCAATTTTTTTAGATTCTCCACATACACACTGATTTCTACTTTTTTGCGACTATTAGCAACGGTTTTTACACTTTTGGATTTTTCTAAGCGTTTTGAAATGATATGAATGAGGCTTTTGTAAACGTTTTCTACTAACTTTACGCTCTCCTCATCTGAAAAACCAATGGACTTTAATACAGCGAGGTCTAATTTGAGTCTTAGTTTATCTACTTTTTTTATATCCAATTCTGCGGGTGTATTTGCATTTAACTCTTGGAAAATTGATTTTGCTTCTTTGTTTTTTAATTCTTTAAAAATTTGACTAATATCTTCTTTATCTATTTGATAATAAGGAACTAATAATTCTTTTAATTCATAGACTTGTACTTTTTTTACTGTTAATGCACCTGTCATTTCTCTACCTGTCATCTCTAAAAATAGTCTGAATATGTAAGAATTTAATATTCCACCCACATAGTTTACATCTTCCCGATTGTTACAAACAATTTCAAATAAGTTATTATCAATCAAAGCTTTTTGATTCATTGGTATTTTGTGAATTGCGCCAATGATGTAGGGATAACAAAAATCACTAATATTACTATGCCCTAATTCCCACCAAAAAGTCCTCCCCGCACACGTAGGTTTTTGATTTACATGCATTACTTTTTCACCATGTTCGAGATAATTAGAAAAGTAAGGATAATGAGCCGCCAAATATCCCCCATATCTTTTGTCTTTATAAACTACTTTGTGTGTAGTTGGGGAAATTTCTTTGAATTTTTTTGCTTCATCTACCATCAAAACAAGATTTTCTATTTCTTTTTGTTTGATAGAATACTTCTTAAATTCTCTTGCTGAGGTAATTACAGGTTTTAATAACTCATTTTCTATCAACCAATATTCACCTAAGCCATTTTGAACAATTGATAAATTCGCATCTACAATCTCTTGTGTAGATTGAAACCCACGCTTATTATTTAAAATAGCTAAAAAATACTTTCCTAAAACTTGTTGGGTAATGTTCTTTAAATAGAAAAAGTCATTTGCTCCTGTCTTTATTCCAAATTTAATCTTTGCCACCTTTTTTAAGGATACAAATTTTTCTTTTCCTCTTTCTAAAATCTGCCAATAAACTTGGGGAGCTTTGAGGAAAAGACTCCATTTGTCATATTTTTCTAATTCTTCTTGCTTGACAAAATTAATTGTAAAATATTGATTTTCTGTGTTTTGATAAGTATTTTCAAAAAAGTCTTTTAGCCTTTCCGCACTTTTGTATTTTCGGGTAATCTCTGCTAATTTTTCATGCAGATAAATGAACTTTACTTTATTTGCTTTGCGTTGCCGTTGGTCTGATTGGCGTTTAAGAATTACGATATTGGTATTTACTTCTGCACTTGGGAAAAAGCGTTCTATACTACTCTCTATAATAGCCACTATATCAAAGTGTTGTGTAAAGAACTGTTGTAAATCTTTTCCAAAATCTGTATCAAGCCAAGAGTTAGAAACCACAAAACCCATGTAGCCATTTTCTTTGAGAAAAGCGGCGGCATAGTAAAAAAAGTAAGCATAAATAGAGGTGCGCTTAGAAGGTGCTAAACCCTGCCATTCTTTTGCTAATACATTGTAAATCTGGTCTTTTGCCTTATCGTTGAAGGCATTGATGTCTTCTTGTCTTGTGTATGGCGGGTTGCCTACAATCGCATCAAACTGTGGGATTAACCTGCTTTCAAATTCATCTTTGGTGATTTGGAAATTTTCTTTTTTATCTGTTCGCAAGCTAAAAAAATCTCTGTGCAGTATGCGTGGGTAAGAGTTGTGCTGCATATTCCGAATGGAAAGATTGAGCATTGCCAAATACACCGCATAGTTGGAAATATCACTGCCATAAATGTCTATTAATAGTCTTTCGTGCAGTTGCATACCTAACTGTTTTTTGCGCTCGTAAGCACGAACTAAGAAAGTACCTGAACCACAAGAGGGGTCTAATACTTTGTCGGTGGCTTTTTGAATACAAAAGGCATTGATGAGGTCTATTACCACAGGAGGAGTAAAATATTGTCCTAATTTATGTCTCTCATCTTCTCTAATCAATTCCTCAAAAATGCGCCCAATGATGTCGTAAGGGGTTTCTGCAAAATTATAAGCCTTCCCCGCTTGTATCACATCTTTTACCAAGTCTATGACGGAATCACTCACAAAGGGAATCTGATAAATGACCTCTGCTTTATTGCCTATTAATAGTTCAAAATCTCCTGTGATTTCCTGAAAATAGGAGAAATACTCCCATATTATTGATTCTAAGGCAGTAGCAGTAGTAATTTGGTCATCAATGATTAGCTTCGGGAGTCTGTTTCCGTAAATAGCGTCTTGGTAAGACTTGTAGAAGATGATTTTGGAGATGAGCATAAGCAGGGCTATGTAAGTAAGGTTTTCTATTTCCTCATAGTTTTGAGGTTTGTTCCACTGTTGTAACTGCACATATTCACTTACTCTTTTTTCAAATACTATGTCTTTTTGGTATTTCTCAAAAACTTTATCTGTGATTTCATACCCATATACCTCAATCAATTTTCTGATTTTGAAAATGAAAATTTCATCAATTGGATTTGCCGTAAAGGTTTTCTTTTTAAGAATTTCTAATGCCTTTTCTATGTAAAAGTTGGCAATGTTGCGTAGCTTTTTTTGGATTTCGGCACTTTGAGGGTTGAAGTCGTTACGCAAGCGGTCGAGTTCGGGAAGAGTAAAAAAGCCATCTATAAAAGCAACTTTATCTGAAATCCTATGTTTGTCTATGAGCGTGGTAGCAATAAAATTACATATCCCAAAATACTCTACTTCTATTTTTTCTGCCCGTTCTATCTCTCGTACTATAATGGCAGGGTCAAAAACACTTTTGCCATCTTTGGCTATTGGGTCTTTGAGTTCTATAAAAAATATAGGCTTTCCTTTGGCATCTTTCAAGGTAATATCTGCTCTATTTTCCTCTGTAGTAGGGTAAGGGGAGAGAGTATTTTGCAGATTTTGCTCTTTGATAACTTCTGTAAAAATCGTATTCAGCACACCTTGTAATTGCCTTTCTATTTGCATTTTATCTTTTGATTTTTTAATGAATCATGTCCAATTCTTGGGCAAAATTTAGTATAAAATATTTCTAAAAATTTATTTAACGATTAAAATTAGTAAAATAAGAGAAAAGTGCAAAAAGTTTAGTGTGATTTTGTCTTAAGTTACGATTTGACAGTTATTTTGCTTTTTGTAAAATATTTTCTTGAATTTTGAAAAACAAAAGATGTAATACATAGATTTTAATTATAAATTTGAAATCTATTTATCTAATTTTGACTTGTATTTCCTTTTTTGAAAAAACACCATTAACTCTTTATTCTCTCATGTTTTCAGCACTTCATCGCAAGGATTTTATAGAAAAACTCAAAACAGTACACTATGACACTTTGGTCATTGGCGGTGGAATTACAGGTGCAGGTATTGCACTTGACTGTGCCTCCAGAGGTTTGAAAGTCGCACTGATAGAAAAGCAAGACTTTGGGGCAGGAACAAGTAGTCGCTCGACCAAACTTATCCATGGTGGTCTGCGCTATCTCAAACAATTAGAAGTAGGGTTGGTCATGGAAGTAGGGAGAGAAAGAGAAATCTTGCACCGCAACTGTCCCCACTTGGTCGTACCAGAAAAGATGTTGCTCCCTCTTATCAAAAATGGGACTTATGGCTCTTTAGCAACTTCTTTTGGTCTTTGGGTTTATGACAAATTGGCTGGCGTAAAGCAAGAAGAACAGAGAGTTATGCTATCTAAAGAAGATACTGCCGCCCAAGAACCTCTGTTGAGAACAGATATTTTAGAAGGTGGAGGGCTATATACTGAATATCGTACTGATGATGCGAGACTGACGATGGAGGTAATCAAAACAGCCGTGAGATATGGAGCCAACTGTATGAACCATATTTCTGCTGTCGAATTTGTATATAATGAAAAAGGTAGAATCATTGCGACTAAAGCCAAAGATGAGATTTCAGGTGAGATATTTACTATTCATGCAAAAACCACTGTGAATGCCACAGGACCTTGGGTAGATGAAGTACGAGCCTTAGATACCTCAAACCCTCGTACCAATAAGTATTTACAACTTACCAAAGGTGTACATTTGGTTGTCCCTTATCAACGCTTGCCATTGCGCCAATCCATTTATTTTGATGTACCTAATGGTAGAATGATGTTTGCTATACCCAGAGATAATGTTACTTACATAGGCACTACCGATACCACTTATGACAAGGACGAGAACATACACGAACCCAAAGCAAGTGCAGAAGACGTAAGCTACATCTTATCCTCTGCCAATGTGATGTTCCCTTCTGTACAACTTACAGAAAAAGACATTATATCAAGCTGGGCTGGATTAAGACCTCTGATACACGAAGAGGGCAAATCTCCTTCAGAAATATCGCGAAAAGACGAAATCTTTGTTTCTGAGGCTTGGCTGATTTCTATTGCGGGTGGTAAGCTAACAGGCTTCCGTAAAATGGCAGAAAGGGTAACAGATAGGGTATTCCAAAGACTAAAAAAGAAGTATCAATACACTGAAAAAGACTGCTTTACAGATAAAATTATACTTTCGGGAGGAGATTTCAAAGATTATGACGATGTAGAGAGCCATATAGAGGTACTCAGCAATGAGCTTTCTCAAGTCGGTCTAACATCTAAAGACGCTAATTACTTGGTTTTTAATTATGGGAAAAATGCAAAAATTGTAGTAGATAAAATTGTAGAATTACGAGCAAAAGACTATCGTGAAGAGGTAGATATGCATCTCATTTTAGCAAAGGCAGAACTTTGGTATTGTTTTCATTTTGAGCTGGTTAATAATCTGAGCGACTTTTTTATACGTCGTACAGGAAGATTATATTTCCATCGCCAAAGCATAGAGCCTATTTTACTACCTATAGCCGAAGAACTAAGTAATTACCTTGGTTTGACTATCAGCAAAGAACAGCTTTTAGAAGAATTTGAGAAAGAATACCAATTAGTGATTACTTTTGAGCCATAATGCGGCAACCTGTACCAAAATAAATACTATATTGTGTAAAAATAGAATCTTTTATGCCTAAAAAGATAGCTTATCAGACACTCATTAAAAAGAGTATAGAAGAATTAGAAAAAATGACGAAGCAACAAAAAAATCGTCAAAACGCAGATAGATTACGTTTGGGCGGCACTCCGCTCTTGCGCTATTTAAAGTCAGGACAAGCAAGTAGTCAGATACAAGCTGGTGCATTGGTAGGATTAAAGCCCCGCCAAAGTCAAAATTTATGGAGTTTATACATAAAAGGCGGTTTCAATAGCCTACTCATCACAAGTAAACCTCATTATTTAGGTAAACTAAGTAGTGTAGAAATAAGTAGAGGATTACAATACTCAGACAATGAACAACTTGCGAGTCAAAAACAAATCCCAGTATTTATCAAACAAAAAATGGGTGTAAATTACACACCCGTTCTGCGTTGAGTTAAGCGTAAGCGACTCTACGCGGGGTGTCCCACGCAGTTTTTATTTTCCAATCAGAGATTGGAAAAGCAAAATGCAGTAGAGAATCTGGGCGGCAATCCGCTTCGTTTTAACTCTACTGCAAAAGGGGGATTCCTTCACTGTTTTAATACAAAATACGCCTTAGTGTATTTATTTCATCATCAAGCACTTGTATCGCCTATAGCTGTTTAATTGCCTTTGTACCAGCAAAACAATATATTTCTGGAAATAAAATCACTTTTTTGCTACGCACGTTTACGAAAGTCTAAGATTTACTAAATAACTTGCTGAGAGTCGCTATGCTAAACTCAAAGGCAGAAAAGGGGGGCTATGCAGAACTTCATACACTTTGTAAAACGAGCAGAATAACAATATGTGTGAAGTATTGTGACTACTATCTCGATATCCAATCTATAAACTAAAAAAAAATGAAATAATAAATTATACAATTCATTATTTCATTTTTCTTATCTTAATTT
>JALOMS010000226.1 GCA_025455345.1 Thermoflexibacter sp.
GAGCGAATATAGGAAGTTTTGGCACAACAAGCAACTCCTTAGTAGCCAATAATACAAGAAATAACAGCAGAGAATCGCGCCTAATATCTCCAATTATCAATACGCAAAATAAGGCAATCGTTGAGATTAATTTTGATGTAAGTTATAAAGCAATTGCTCAAAAGGCAGATTCTTTAGAAATAATGGTATCTATGGATTGTGGGGATTCTTTTAGCACTATCTGGAAGCGTGGCGGAGATTTTTTAGGAACTACCGTACCTTCTCTTTTCCGCACTAATCCAAGATTTGACGATTGGAAAAGAGTTAAAATCTATGCAAATATAAATAATTCCAATACTGCACAGTTTATTTTCAAAAATTTAAACAAGGAAGGCAATAGTATTTATATAGACAATATTGTTATTCAGTCTTTAAATGCCGAACAAGTTACTGTTCCTCAAGTAGATTGGGTAGCTACTCCTAATTTTTTGCTTAGGAACGAAAGGTCTATCATAGAAGAAAATGTACAAGGTGTAGGAGTGGATTTGGCTTGGAACTTCCCTAATGCTGTGCCTAATACTTCATCAGAAAGAATTTTGTATGTCCAATACCCTACACAAGGAGCGCAAAATATTACTCTAAGAGCCAATAATCTGATAAACCAAAATACAGTAAGCAAGCCAGCTATTCAAGTAATTAGTGGTAAAAAACTAAGTAATATTAATAATAAGCCATTGAATATTAAAACATTAGGAAATAACAATTACTTAGCTGGGCATAATTTTTTTCGCGATAACGCCAAAGCAGAATACTTCTCGGACTTTGGCAAGTACGAACTCTTACATGGTGCAGATATTTTCTTTGCTTATGTAGAATTGTTCAATAGCCTTTCAGAGGTTACTTTTACCATTTGGAGTGAGCAAGACGGAAAACCCAGCCAAATATTAGCCAGTCAAAAAGTAAACTTTGCAGAGATTAAGCGCGATGTAATACGTCGTCAGCCTACTCGTATCATCTTGAATAACCCTATACCAGCACCAGAAAGTTTTTTTGTAGGTATTCAGTTGAATTATAGCCCTTTCAGTAATGAAAAAGTAGCTATTTATACAGCAGAAACATTACGCAATACTGGTTGGGAGCTTACCAATACCAATATTTGGCAAAGATATGACAAACCAGCAGTCGCAAAAACTGCCGCAGTTGCGCTTAGTCATGCGATTTTCCCTATTGTCAGTCCTGAGGTTGGTATATATGACAAAGATTTTGCAAACCGAAAAGTTCTCTTATATCCTAATCCAACAAATAATAGTGTAAAGATTGATTATGAGGATATTAAGATTTTATCTTGCCAAATTTATAATTATTTAGGTCAGTTAGTAAAAAATTACGATAATGTGCCTGAAAATTTAGCTGAAATCAACTTATCAAGTTTAGAATCAGGCTTATATTTAATTGTTTTTGAAACAGATAAAGGCAAAGCTGTAAAAAAATTAATTTTATATAATTAAAGTTTCAAGTCAAAAATTTGGCATAGCTAAAAATTTCGGTAATATTGATTACTTATTTATATTATTCAAAAAAAGGTAAATAATCATGCAACTAAACGATAAAAAGGTCATTAACGCTTGGTGTTTTTTTGACTGGGCTAATTCTGCTTATTCCTTAGTCATTACTACGGCTATTTTTCCTGCCTACTACAGTGCTGTAACCCAAGCAACCTTTGGTGGAGATATAGTCCAATTCTTTGGAATGAGCATTACCAATACAGTGTTGTATTCCTATGCCTTGTCTATCTCCTTCTTAATCATTGCCTTACTTTCTCCTATTTTGTCAGGAATTGCAGATTATGGAGGAAAGAAAAAGCTATTTATGCGGTTTTTTACTACACTGGGTGCTATCTCTTGCCTAATCCTATTTTTCTTCACGGGAGCTAATGTTGAGTTAGGCATTATTGCCGCAGTAGTAGCAAGCATAGGTTTTTCTGGGGGGTTAGTTTTTTATAATGCCTTTTTGCCAGAAATAGTTACGCCTGATAGATACGATGCTGTAAGTGCGAAAGGTTATTCTATGGGATACTTTGGAAGTGTATTGTTACTGATTATTAATTTATTAATGATACAGTTTAGTGATTCATTGGGTATGGACAAAGGCTTGATTACCCGTATCTGTTTTCTGATGGTGGGGGTATGGTGGATTGGTTTTTCTCAAATTACTTTTTTGTATTTACAAGATACAAATAAAAACCCAATCATGGGCAATAATCTTTTCAGAAAGGGCTTTGAAGAATTAAAAAAAGTATTACAATCGATTAAAAAACAACCTAATATAAAAAAGTTCTTATTTTCATTTTTTTGTTATAGCACAGGAGTACAGACCATCATTTTGATTGCCGCACTTTTCGCTGCCAAAGAACTTAAAATGGAGAGTACGGAGCTGATAATCTTGGTATTATTATTACAAATCGTAGCCATAGGTGGAGCTTACCTCACCGCCAAACTTTCAGCAATGAGGGGTAATAAGTTTACACTATTGATACTCTTATTTGTGTGGGCTTTTATTTGCCTAACGGCATTTTTTATTTATGACAAAACCCAATTTTATCTATTGGGAGTATTGTTAGGCATGGTGATGGGGGGAATACAATCCCTCTCAAGGGCTACCTATTCTAAGCTACTTCCCGAACAGACCAAAGACACGGCTTCTTATTTTAGCTTTTATGATATATTGGAAAAAAGTTCGATTGTTTTAGGCACTTTTTTAAATGGATTTGCCGAACAGCAGAGCGATAATATGCGAATAGGAATCCTTGCGTTGGGCTTTTTCTTTATTTTTGGAGCTATTTTTATGAGTATGGTACAAGTCAAACCTGCCACAGTCATTCATTCGTGAGTATTCGTTAGATACAGCAATGCTGAAAAAATTTGTGGAATAATCAATATTATTATTTATTTTTGTTACTCAATATGTTAAACATCAATTGATAAAAGCAAAATATAGCAATATAAACCTCTGATAAATACCTTCGTAGTTTAGAGTTTAGCTATATTGATGTTTTTAGTCATTTTTAGCAAAAAAGTAGTTTTTTAAAATTAGAATCTAAAATTTAATTATGGTAAAAGTCTTATTTGTCTGCCTTGGCAATATATGTCGCTCGCCCTTGGCAGAAGGTATATTCAATAAACTGTTGAAAGAGAAAAACTTAGACTCAAAAATCGCTTCGGATTCAGCAAGCACTTCTAACTACCACATTGGGCAAACTGCTGATAAACGAACTATCAAAATTGGAAAAAAGAATGGTGTTGAGATTACTCACTTGGCTCGACAAATCCATTTAGATGATTTCCAAGAGTTTGATTACATATTTGCCATGGACAATGAAAATTTTAAAAATGTCAAGGCTTTAGAGAAGAAAGCTCAAGAAGTAAGCGATACCAAAGCAAAAATTTATCTCATCAGAGAATTTGACAATTTGTATGATGATGAGATAGATGATTCGGAAAATGATTCTGCATGGGAAGTTCCAGACCCTTACTATGGGGGAGAATTAGAGTTTCAAGAGTGTTTTGATACCTTAGAACGTTGCAATATAGAGTTTTTGAAGTATTTAGTAAAAGCACACAAGTTACAATAATGGCGTGCTTATACAAATGATTGGTCTTAAAATTGTGTTAAGACTGTTAAAAAATGTAATGAAATAGTTTACTTATAATTCTTAAGGCAATAGAATGACAAATTATAGATGATGTATCTTTCCCAATAAGCATGAGATATTTATTAGTTTTATTTTTTTATCTTATTTGCTATCAATGCTATAGCCAATCTTTTACTAATTACAATAGTAGCAACTCTTCCTTGCCTTTTGACAAAGTAAATTGTATGGCTATAGATGCAGATGGTACAAAGTGGATAGGTACAGACAAGGGATTTGCCATGCTTTCGCCAGACGAGGAGTGGACGGTCTATAACAAACCCAATACGATAGATACGCTCCTTACTAAAATCACCGCCGTAACCATAGATAGACAGGGCAATAAGTGGCTTGCCTCCTTTCGGGACAAGATTTATCTAATCAAGTTAGACAAAGCAGGCAGATACGTTTTGCATAACGAAATTCCTGTCTTCCAAAATAAAAATTATTTTATCAATGATATTGCCATAGACCATGATGGGAACAAATGGTTAGCTACCAAGGCAGGAGGAGTATGGAAAATAGACACCAATGGCAAATGGTTTTGTTATGACCAAAGCATCGTGATGGAATTTATGACTGATGAAATCAATGCCATTGCCGTAGATGAGCGCAATGAAAAATGGGTAGCTACCGCCGCAGGACTTTGGAGTACCCAAGATGGAAAGGATTGGCAACCGTATGAGATTTTTGATAATATAACTACGGTAGAAGTCGGGAACAAAGGCGAGGTTTGTATAGGCGTTTCTGATAAAAAAGGGCGACAAAAGCTATTTTGTAATGATGTACTCTTCAAACTTTCTAAAGATGTCTCAAGCAATAAATATTTTAAAATCAAAGACTTAACTATTGACAGGGAAGGCATCGTTTGGGCAGTAGGCACGGGCATTGCGCGCTATCAAAATGATGAAAGGGCTTTGTTTGACTTGAATACCTCTGGATTTACGAGCAACTCAGCGTCTTGTGTAGAATTTGAAAATCAAAAGGGAGTATTGTGGATAGGAACATCAGACCAAGGAATTTTCAGATTAGGAATTTATGAGAAAAAGCAAGAGGTAATCGCAGATAGCATAGGGAGCAAACAGCCCCAATTAGTGCATAATCCCAATGGAGGAAACTTGAATTTGAATCAAGTAGAAGTCAAGAATATAGAAACCAAAGTAGATGAAAAAATAGAAGTCGAAGAAGAAGAAATAGCCTCCGCAAAAAAAGAAATTAATATTACTGGCGATAATACCAATAATAAAACTTCGATTATCAAAATAGAAAAAGTCCCCACACCTATTTCTTTGGAAGACTCTTTGGCAGAGGCAACCGCCACTGTAACATTGGACAATAAGGTGATAAAAAAAGGAGAAATTGTGAATCTTGAAAATATCCAATTCAAAAAAGCAAGCTATGAGCTAAGTAGTACCGAAGGCGTAGAAACCTTATTGAGATTTATGAAAGAAAATCCAGAAATCCACATAGAACTCTCTGGGCATACCGAGAAAAATCCTGACAAAGACCACCCTGATTATAAGCGACTGAGCCAGCTCTATCTGGAATTGTCAAGAAAAAGAGTAGAAACAGTATCTAAATACCTTACCTCCAAAGGAATAGACATTTCACGTATAGTTACTAAGGCATACGGTGGAGAGAAGCCCCTCTTCAATTATTCCACAGAAAGGAATCGACGCGTAGAAATGAGAG
This sequence comes from Thermoflexibacter sp., assembly GCA_025455345.1. Classification (GTDB taxonomy): domain Bacteria; phylum Bacteroidota; class Bacteroidia; order Cytophagales; family Thermoflexibacteraceae; genus Thermoflexibacter. The sequence continues at coordinate 5,360 of JALOMS010000226.1, forward strand.
TAATAAAAATTAGGTAAAAAGCGTTAAATAGTTGTTTAAAAAATATTAATCTGTCATTTACCTTGCTAAAAAGGGTTACTACTCATACGAATCAGAAATCTTTTTTGGTTTATATTTCGTTAGTATGAATATAAATATTACCATAGATTTGTTGTTTTTTTAAACAAAAAACTATCTAATTTGTGTTTTATTTATAAGAAATTCTATATTTGGAACAAAGACAGATTATTTTTTTAGGGTTTACCAATGATGAAATTATTAAAATTACGCATACCTTCTCTACCCGACAATATTCGTATCGTGGAGAGTTTCATTGACAATGCAAGGGATAAGTTTTCCTTTGATGATGATATTTATGGCAATATTATGATTGCTGTAACTGAATCAGTCAATAATGCGATTATTCACGGAAATAAACAAAACAAAGAGAAAAACGTCGACCTTGCCTTAGAAGTAGCAGATAACAATATCAGATTTATTATTAGAGACGAAGGAGAAGGGTTTGACTATGCTCATCTTCCAGACCCTACTGCGCCCGAAAACTTACTCAAAGTAGGCGGGAGAGGAATATTCCTTATCCAAAACTTAGCAGATGAAGTTTCTTTCGAGGACAATGGGCGTACTATTATGCTGACCTTTTATGTAACCGAAAATGCTTAAAATGATTTAATCTTGAGATTCAACTAATTGGAAATAAGTAGTTATGAATTATTAGTTATAAATTATGAATTAATACAAAATACTAATAATCAATCGCTTAATTGATAACTATAATATAAATTAATTTTGCATAGTTACTTAATAAACAATAAAACAAAGCAAAGTATGTTCGGGCAATCATGCCTCATTCTTAAGCAAGTATATGAGCATCAATTTTTTTACAGAGGACATCACCTATGCTATCAAACATAAAGCTCTACTCAAGAAGTGGGTCAGGTCTGTTATTAAATCTCATCATTATCACCTCCAAGAACTGAATTTTATTTTATGCTCTGACAATTATCTTTATGAGATGAATATCAAATACTTAGACCATGATACGCTTACTGATGTCATTACTTTTGACAATTCAGAAATCAATCAAAGTATAGAAGGCGACATATTTATTAGCATAGATAGAGTAAAAGAAAATGCTGAAAAGCTACAAGTTTCTTCTGAAGTAGAGCTTCATAGAGTAATGATTCATGGTACTCTACACCTTTTGGGCTTCAATGATAAGACTAAACAAGAAAAAGAGGGTATGAGGAAAATGGAAGATTTTTGGTTGGATAAGTTAGCTCAAGATTTTTCCTCAAAATAATTGCTCCTCTTTATGCTTGCAAGCACTGCCACCCTGCCTTCTATCAATACGTATTGCCGCAGGTTACTATTCTACCATTTCTGTAATTTTCAAATTATCAAATCTAACCGTTTGCTTACCACAAATTCTAAACCCTATGTTCCTGATTTCTAATACTGAGGAGCCTTGCTCTATCAGTTGGTCATTGACATAGTATTCATAGTTATAATTCATATTTTTGAGAATTATTTTTTGATGAGTTGGTGTTTGGCTACTAAGTTTGGTATTAATATTTCTGAGATTAGATTCCTGCGCTTTTTTACCGCTTTCATGATGCTTGACATTTGCTTTGTTATCAGATTGGAGATTAAAACTGAGCAAGTTTTTTGCATTATCGCTAAGAACAAGACCAAAACTCTGATTATCACCTTCTTGCCAAAAACAATCTAATTCTATGATGAAGTATTTGTCCATTTTCCCATAAAAATTAGCAGGAAGAGGTACATCAGACCAATAACAATTGTCTTCATCACCCATTTTTGCTACATACTGACCATTTTCTATGGAATATTGTTTTTCAAAATTTTCCTTGAACTCCCAATCAGAATGAAGCTTTTCTGAAAATTTTTCCCAAAGCAATATTTTCCCAGAGGCATTATCTGTTATTTTTACAAAATTGTAGGCAATTTTTTGTTTCCCACACACGCGTAAGGCAACCCC
>JALOMS010000227.1 GCA_025455345.1 Thermoflexibacter sp.
TTGTGTGAAGTTAAGGGCTACAAAATCAAAGGAAAAAACAGAATGTTCGTGGGTTAAAGTAATAGATGGTGTATGATTGATTGCCTTTGAGAGCGGGGAGTCGGGCATACCCACTTTTACACTCTGGTTAAAAATTTTGAAATCAGTGATGATAACAGAAGGAAGGTGAGGATTATCTTTGACATCATCATGAAAAAAATGATTAACACCATTGGTTGTACCTACAAAGATTTCGCCCTCTGCGGACTTAGTAATGGCATTAATTTTACATTGCTTGCTTACCAGCCCATCACTTTCTGTATAGTTTTTAAATCCATTTTTTTCTAAATCAAAAAGTGAAAGCCCTTGGTTTGTCCCAATCCACAGATGACCATGCTAATCTTCTATGATGGAATTGAATTCATTGCTTGGAAGCCCATCAGCAACAGTAAATTTTTTGAACTTGCCTTGTGCAGTCATCAGGTTTAGCCCTTCGCGCGTGCCTACCCACATTCTTTGCTTGCTATCTTCTAACAAACAAAGCGCACCGTTGTTGCTAAGGCTATTTTTGTCTTGCTCTGTGTTCAAATAGAGTGTCTGCTGTTTGGTTTTTGCGTCAAAAAAGTGCAATCCATTCAAAGTAGCTACCCACCAATTTCCCTTGCTATCCTGTCTTACATCATGGACATACTCCTCCTTGATACTCCTGTTGATGTAACTAATGAAATCCTCAAATGCTCCATTGGCTTCATTTAACGCTTGGACTCCTCCGTAGCTTCCTATTACAAGTTGCTCATTTTCAATACTATTAGCAAGAGCAAAAACGCAATTGAGGTTGGCTGTTCCTACTTTATTAGTGTTGCCTTTATTCAAATAATTGATAAAGTTATTTTTATTTTCATCATAAAGGTTAATGCCGCCCAGCCATGTTCCCAACCAAACTCGGCGTTTGTTGTCTTCATGGATACTAAGTACAGGGTTGGCACTGAGGCTTTTAGGGTCTTTGGGGTCATGCTTAAAATAAGTAATTTTTTCTTTGTCTTTCATTGCTACGCCTTCCTCTGTTCCTATCCAAAGCCTTTGTTTACTATCCATGAACAGGGAATTAACGATTTTGCTGGATAGAGGAACTTCCAACTGCTTAAATTTTTCTTTGTACCTGTCCCAAATACTTAGCCCTTTGGAAAATGTACCTACCCAGATACGCCCTTGTCTATCTTTGTAAATACTTCTGGTCGTGTTACTTATCAAACTAAAAGGCACTTTTTCATCATGTAAGATATTAGAAAAAGTCTCAGTGCGGGTATTGTATCGACTTATGCCTCCATTTTCTACTGCGAAAAGGAGGTCTTCTCCGTCTTGGCAAACCATGCTTACTCCGTTGGTGAGAATGGTGTTGGGGTTGCCAGCTTCTGCTTTGAAGTTGGTGAATTGCTTGGTGGCGATGTCTAACTTACTGATACCACCGTAGTAAGTAGGAATCCAGAGTGAGCCTTTGCCATCATAGAAAATATCGTGTGTAGTGTTGTCTGTGAGGCTATTGGGGTTATTTGCTTGCTTTTGGTAAAGAGTGGTTTTTTGGGTGGAAAGCGTGAGGTGATAGATTCCTTTGCCATCACTGCTTATCCAAAAATCTTCGGCGGAAGACTGGGCAAGGGTATTAAAATTGTGTTTGCCCTCAAAAAGTGAGGTCAAAAACTGCCATTTCTTAGTTTTCATGTCCAGCATAGCAAGCTGGTTATCCCCACAAATCCACAAATTGCCTTTGTCATCTATGAGAAGTCCGAAAATGACTGTATTTCTTATTGCTTTGATTCGCTCTATCTTGTCCAATTGCGGATTGTATTTGGCAAGTCCCTTGGTCGTAGCTATCCAAAGATTGCCTTCTTTATCTTCTATCATATCCTCAATCAGGTTGTCGGGTAGGCTAAGGTCATGATTAAGGTCTTTCCTGTAAACTTTAAAGTTGTAGCCATCATATCGATTTAGCCCATCGTCTGTTCCAAACCACATAAAACCTTGCTTGTCTTGCAAAATGCAAGTAACCGTGGCATTGGAAAGCCCCTGCTCTACGGACAAGTGCCAGAAGTGTGGGTTGGTCTGTGCCTTAGAAATAAAAGACGGCAATAGAACCATTAGTAAAATTACTAACCCCCAAAGCAACTTAAAGTCGCTTATCTGCAATCTTTTGTAAAGAAAAATATACAACATGATACATCTAAGTGTCTGTAAATCATCAGAAAGTTTAAAAATAAGTGTCTAAGTAATTGGTAATTAAAATACAAAACTAATGTGATACTTTTATGTTTTATCTAAACTCAAAGTTTGGTAAGTTTCATTTTTAGGCAAGGTAAAATAAAACGTACTTCCCTTGCCTATTTCGCTTTCTACCCAAATTTTGCCCCCGTTTTTTTCTATAAATTCTTGGCAGAGAATTAGCCCCAAACCTGTTCCCCTTTCGCCTGCCGTGCCTTCGGTACTGTAATTAGTCTGGATATTAAATAGCTTTTTTTGCTTTTCTTTGCTAATGCCCATTCCCTTATCTCTAATTCCGATTTCTATACTTTCTTGCTTTTCTACACTAAAAATAGTAATTACATTTTCTTTTTCTGAAAACTTAATTGCATTATTCACCAAATTACGAACCACAAAACGCACATGGTTAAGGTCGGCGTACACTTCCGTGCCTTGCGGTATGCAGTTTACTAAAATTAACTCCTTGGTTTTAAGCTGTGTTTCAAAAAGTTTGGCATTGCTCTCTACTACTTCCCACAGATTCACACTTTCCCTGCTGATACTTTCGCCTATCATTTGCCCTCTTGTCCATGTAAGCAGATTATTCATGGTGAAATCTACCCCATTAAATTGTTTGAGCAACTCTGCTTTTATCACAGCCAATTCTTTGGTAGTTAAGACATTAGGGTCTAAAATATCAATGGTATTCCGCAAGGCAACTACGGGGTTGCGGAGGTCGTGGGCGATGATAGAGAATAAGCGGTCTTTCATCTTATTCATATCTTCTAAGTATTCTGCCTGTTGGGTAATTTCTTCGTTTTGCCGCAAGATTTCTTGGTTCTTCTCCTCGGTTTGTTTCTGGAAATATTCTGTATTTTGAATAAAAAATGATAGTATTTTGTAAGTAGAGATACAGAGGAGTGCGACTACCCCAGAGGTAAACAGCAAGCTAAATAACTGCTCGATAGTTGGTGATGTTTTGATTGATTGGTAATTCATGTAGGTGTATGAGCAAATCATCAGCGTACCTATATAGACATAAAATACTTTGCGGAGGCGGGAAGATTCGTCAAAAAGAAAGGAAGTACCTATCAAGCCTGTTACCCAAAATAGTTGGATTTCGGGGGTGATAAGGGCAATAATTTGGATAAATAAGGAAAGAGGGTAATAGACAAATAGGAAAATCCGCGCAGTGCTAAATTTGCCTTTAAATTGAAAGTAGAGGATAAGCCCGCTACTAAGCCCATCTAAAAGAGCAAAAAATATTCCCCAAAGGTTGGGTTCAAAAACATAGAGTATAATCGCAAAAGGTTGTATAGAAAGAAGTACAGCCGCCAAAAAGTTAAGCAATCGCCTTTTGCGCTGTTCAGGAATGGGCATATTTGCTCTAATGCCTATGTCAAGTATCTTTTGTATCATTCAACTTTTGTGGTGTGCTAAGGATTAATTCTAAAACCAAGTACCAGTACATCATCTGTCTGCCGCTCTTTGCCTTGCCAATCTTGAAACCACTCACTAAGCAGATTTCCCTGCTCTGCCATACCAAACTGATGAACTTGAAAGAGCAACTCTTGAAAATGCTTTTTCTTTAACTTCTGATTTTCTCCACCCCCAAACTGGTCATGGTATCCGTCAGAAAACATATAAAATTCGGTAGGAGATTCAATTTGTATCTCTGTTTCATCAAAATTAGTATTTTCCTGACGACTTGCTCCTAAAATCATGCTATTTGCTTCTATTTTTTGGATTTTATTGTTTTGCACGTAGATTAATGGGCTTTTAATCCCTGCATATCTTACTTTTTTGTCATTTTTCCCAAATCCATAGTTTTCTACCACACAAATTGCCAAATCTATGCCCACATAGTTTAAGATTTTATCTTGCCGAAAAGCTATTTTGATTTCTTCATTGAGTTTTTTCAAAATTTTACTTGGGCTAAATTCTTGTTGCCCTATTACTATCTGATTGAGGAGGTCTGTCCCTATCAGGCTCATAAAAGCCCCAGATACACCATGCCCCGTGCAGTCTGCTACTACAACAACCAAGTGATTTTCTGTGGCATAAAACCAATAAAAATCACCAGAAACAATATTTTTGGGCTTATAAATGATAAAATGTTCGATTAAAAACTGTGCGATTTCTTCTGTCTTAGGTAGTACAGCTTGTTGTATGCGCTGGGCAAAATTAATACTTGCAGTAACATCTTTGTACAAGGATTCTAACTGCTTTTTTTGCTCCTCTAAGGTCTTTTGTATCTCTTTTCGCTCTGTAATATTATTCTGAACTGCAATAAAATTTATCAATTCGTTATTATCAAAAACAGGATTAATCAATATTCTTGTCCAGTACGGGCTGCCAAATTTGTCGTAATTGATTAATTCTTCTAAGATGGGTTCTTTATTGCGAATCGCCTTCCTAATCCTACCTACGGTTTGTGGGTCAGTGTCCTTGCCTTGCAATAAATCCCCTGGTCTTTTGCCTTCTATTTCCTCTAATCTGTAATAGGTGAGATTGGTAAATCCCTGATTTACCCAAATCGTGTAGCCATGCTTATCAGTAATAATCATGCAATCGCTTGTATTTTCGGCAATCATGGATAGTTGTTTCAGTTTCACCTGCGACTGCAAGAGGCTGTCGTGCATGGCGTGGATTTCTTCCAAATTTTGCCTAATTTCTTCTTCGGAAGTTGCCAATTCCTCGTTATAGTTCTGAATTTTGAGAATATATTTTTTAATGGCACGATTGGCAGGCATAAAAATCAAGAAAGCCTCTGCCACTAAGGTAAGCAAGGTAAACAACAATAAGGCAAGTTCTATGTTTTTGAGACGCGCTATTTTTCGCTGTGCTTCGCGCTCAAACAGGCTTACGATTTCGTTCATCTGCTTTAAAAAACTCCCCTCACTTGCCAGAATAATAGCAAGATTATCATCTAAAATACGGGTTCTTACTTCTTTATCTACCAAAGGCAAGGAATCCAATATGGCATTTGTTGCGCTTACCATTGCTTGGTAAGCAGGGGCTATTTTCTCAAAAGCTACCTTGATGGAGTCATTTTCTAAGATAGGGAGCTGCATACTTACCTCTCCTGCCTGCAAGCCTGCGTGGGCGCGCGTCCACAAATCTACGGTTTGCCGCAGTTCTTGAATATATTGCCCTGTTTGTGAGGAATCGTATTTTGTTGCTAAAATTAAAGCAGTTTTGCTCAATTTTTGGCTTAACATTCTTTGCCTACCCGCCACGTTAATTACCCTACTGTCTGCTGTTTGGCTTTCAATATTTGTCCTTACCAAATATTGAGAAACAATACTCAATAAGGCAATCAGAGATAGTGCAATGATATAAGTGTTCTGCAAGCGTTTGGTAAAATTTTCTTGCATGACTATGTGCAGTAAAGGTTTTTAATAGTGTTAAAGCAAATGATAGTAGATAAAATATAAAGAACAATATAAGAGGTCTTAGATTGAATCATATTCCTTTACAAAACTAAAAATAAATATCGTACTACCAAAAATGTAGATAAAGTTCTGTTTTAGTTTATATAAAGAAATTAAAAAAGTACAATTTGAAATTTAAGATAGAAGCAAATGTATATATTTGCCAATAAATCAACTAAATAATCAAATAAAAACAATAGAATGAAACCAATTTATCGTACTGCGTTTAATATGGCGTTCTTTTTCACCATGGCAATTTCTTCTTATGCTCAAAACATTCCTGTCCAAGAAACGAAGACCTCTGCTTATATAGGCATTGTCCACCCCATTATCAATTTTACCAAAGACGCAACCACTTTTAATTTCAACAATTCCTATTTAGCAGGGCTAACTACGGCTATTATTATTAAAAAAGCAGAAAATTATGCTTATAGTCTTGAATTAGTTGCTTTTGTGAGGGCGCAAGACGGCAACTCACGCACTTCCAATCTGATGTTTCACCCAGGTGTAACCCGTTTTTTCAAGAAAAATTATGCCATCACCCCAAGATTAGGATTTGAAAGCAACGGAAGATACGGCTTTACTTTTGTATTTACCAAAACCATGTTCAAAGTTGCCAAAAGCCATGCCGTAAACTTCAATTTGGTAAATTTGTATCGCTTTGGCGCAGAACAGCCCTCTTCCATTACTTTTGCGGTAAACCTGACTTTTGGGTTTTAAATTTATACTTTGCCAAAAGGCAAGGTAAAATAAAACGTACTTCCCTTGCCTATTTCGCTTTCTACCCAAATTTTGCCACCGTTTTTCTCAACAAATTCCTTGCAAAGCACCAAGCCCAAGCCCGTTCCTTTTTCGCCTGCCGTGCCTTCGGTAACTTGATTGCCTTTGAATAGGTTTTCTTGCCTCTCCTTGCCAATGCCTACCCCTGTATCTTTGACTGCAATCACTATATCCCCCACTCTTTGCGAGGCAGTTATGGTGATTGTACCACCTATTTCAGAAAACTTAATGGCATTATTTATCAAATTTCTTAGTATAAATCGCAAATAATCAATGTTAGCATACACTAACATATCTGGGGGAACTTTGTTCACAAAGTGCAGTGATTTTTCTTTGAACATTGCCAAATATAAATCTTCATTCCCAGCAATAAGTGCGGTAAGATTGATATTTTCACGCATTAGTTTTTCCTCTTCCATCTGAGTCTTTGCCCAAGTTAAAAGATTGCTTAGGGTAAAATCCATTCCTTTAAACTGCCTGTTCAGCTCTGCTTTTATGAACTCTAATTCACTTGAATTTAATATGTTGGGGTCTAAAATATCAACTGCATTTCGCAAAGCCGCTACGGGGTTGCGTAGGTCGTGGGCTATGATAGAGAACAACTTATTCTTGGTCTTATTTGCCTCGTCAAGGGCTTGGTTTTGCTTTTGGATTTCCTTTAAATTCTCTGATAGAGAGGCGTTTGCTTCGTCAAGGGCTTTGGTTCGTTTTACCACCATCGACTCCAAACGTTCGTTATTTTCTTGTAGCTTTCCAGTTAGGTTTTCTATTTCATAAAAGGCATTGGAAAATCGTTTGGAAAGAAGTAAAGTTTGGCTAAAAATGAAGATAATCAACCCCAAAGGCATAATACTTGGCATTTGCAATACAAAATTAGCTACTAAAATATCATTGGTGGCGGCAATAAAAATA
>JALOMS010000228.1 GCA_025455345.1 Thermoflexibacter sp.
TGATGATTCTATTCTTCTTGCTACATTTTTTTGGCAAAACTGTTCTACTGAATGTAAATTTCGATTAACTTTGCTATATTTCAACATTGGATACACGACGGTCTTTGATTAGTGCAATTTTCAAATATTCTATTCATCAATAGTCCATTAATTGTTAGAAATTTCATTTTTAGAAACTAAAATTTCTTAATCACCCTTATTATTTTAATAAATTTAGGACGAACACAACTTAAGATATTATGCTTCTTGGTGAATTAAAAAGATTAGTTGCCAAAGGGGAAAACATCCACTTAGAGTTCAAACGCAAGGCGAATTTTCCCGATAAGATTATGAAAGAAGTAGTTGCCTTCGCCAATACAGAAGGTGGTAAGCTACTCATTGGAGTTGATGACAATGGGTCTATTGCGGGCTTAAAACACGTCTTGGAGGAAGAGTTTGTACTCAAAGAGGCGATTGCCAAATATTGCAAGCCCGCTATCAAATACGATATATCTAAAGTCTTGGTTTCCCCCAATCGTTTTGTATTAGTTTTTCATATATACCCAAGCGAAGTCAAGCCTATTTTTCTGATTTATAATTTTAAAACAAATATTGGGAAGGCGTATGTAAGAGTAAAAGATAAAAGCATACAAGCAAGCAAAGAAATGCGACAAATACTCAAAGCAAGGAGCAAAAACGCAGATACTTATCTACAATATGGAGAAAACCAACACAGACTCATGCAATACTTGGCTCAGAATCCATCTATCAATGTAGAAACCTTTAGCAAGGTAGCGGATATTAGCCCTAAAGAGGCTTCTGATATTTTGGTAAAAATGACTTTGGCAGGTGTAATTTGCATTTTCCCCGATGATTTAGGGGATTATTTTACAATGAATGAAAATCAATGAATAACTACAAATAAATAATCCATTAAAATGAAAATACAAGTTTTTAGAAGCCTATTTATACTACTATTTTCTCTAATTTTCTTGGTTTCTTTTGCTCAAGAAAAAACCAAAGCCAAGAAAAAATCAAAAAAAGACTTTTTAGTTACTATTACTACCGAGTTTGGTAATATTTACCTGATTTTGTACGATGCTACTCCCAAGCACAAGGAAAATTTCATTCAATTAGCCCAAAAACACTTCTATGATAGTCTGCTCTTTCACAGAGTCATAGATAACTTTATGATTCAAGGAGGAGACCCCAATTCTAAGAATGCTAAGGCTGGAGAGCGATTGGGGAATGGGGACGTAGGCTATAAAATAGACGCAGAATTTAACCCAGAAATTTTCCATAAACGGGGTTCTTTGGCTGCTGCCAGAACTGACAACCCGCAGAAAGCATCAAGTGGCTGTCAGTTTTATATCGTTCAGAGAAAGGCTCTTACAGACCAAGAAATCCAACAAATGGAAGCACGAATAGGGCATACTATTCCTGACAATCAAAAGGAAGTGTATAGAAAAATAGGCGGCACACCACATTTGGACATGGGCTATACGGTATTCGGGGAAGTCATACAAGGCATGGACGTAGTAGATAAAATCGCAAGTACGGAAAGAGACCCTTTTGACCGCCCACAAAAAGACCTCCGCATGACCATCAAAGTAGAAGAACTAAAAAAGAAGAAAATAACTAAACTTTTTGGCTACCAATTCAAAGAATAAATAGCCATTGTGAAACTTATCTTTGACCTTCTAAAAGAGGAAAGAAGAAGTTTAGCAAATTAACTTTTGGTAAAATGTAGAAAAAGAAGTATTATTGCCTGAGTAAAACAATGACTAATCACTGTATAAATCAATATCAGACAGAAGAACACCTTAATTGCGCTTTCTATGGAAATTGTTATCAAAACTTATGTAAGCCAACCTATTTTATCTGTATGGCAAGGTTTCAATGAGACTCTCTTTCTCAAATTAGCTCCTCCATTCCCACCAATGAAGTTGCTTCGTTTTGATGGCTCTGAAAAAGGGAATGAAGTACATATTAGGCTCAATTTTATCTTATTCAAACAAAAATGGATAAGTTTAATCACTGAAAATGTAAAAACAGAAGACCAAATCTATTTTATTGATGAAGGGATTAAGTTACCTTTTTTTCTCAAATATTGGAAGCATAAACATAGGATTATCAAGCATATAGATAATGAAAAACATACGCAAAGTATTATCATAGACGAGATAGAGTTCAAAAGTATATTTGGATGGCTCATTTATCCTGTTCTCTATTTACAGTTTTGGAATCGCAAAAAAATTTACAGAAAAATTTTTAAATAACCACAGCTATTTAATGCCTTTTTAGAATTAAAATTCTTTTTTCTATACCCAATCTTTGGTATGTTCGTCTATGACTTGCATTTGACGAATTGTAAATTCGAGGACTTTGATAATCCGCTCTACCTGCTCAAAATCGGCAGAAAGGTCTTGCCCTTTGCGGTCTTTCAGGTACTTGTCTATTACCTGATAGCCACCTATTTGGAAATGATAAACTTCTTTGGAAACGCGCTCAAAATATTGATTAACATTGAAATAGAGGCAGTTTTCTTTTTCGTTGTAGTTTGCTTTTTCTACCAAATTGTTCCCTTCGCCTCTGAGCAAGTCCGCTTTGAGTTTCTCATTTTTCAGCAAGTGGGCTTCTATCAGCGCATTGCCAAGATTTGAGAGATGCTCAAAATCTTGTAAGGACTCTGTCCATGGAATTTTAGGAAAATCGGACTTCAAAAACTCCTTGTATTTTTCACGATAGGTAGGTGAGTGCAAAATCGCATAGATATAACCTATTATCTGCTCGGCACTAAGCCTTTTTCTATATTTTTGGTCTATGAAATGCCTAAATGTAGAAGTGAAGTTTTCTATTTTATGATAATCTCCGTTTTGTTGCGATTCCGCAGTATATTTTTGCCTGAGTTCGGCGACTTGCTTGTGATGTTCTATCGAGCATTTTTGATATATTTTGGTAGAACTTTCAAAAATTATTTTGAACTCTTCACTTTCTCTATTCTTCTCAAAGAACAATTTTTGTTCTTCGTAATTATCAGTATAGGTTTTAAATATTCTATTGAGTTTTTTGAGTTCTCTCTGATAATCAGGATTGTTCTCATCTAAGGTAAAAAAGCCTTGACTTTTTTCGTAGAGATAAAGCGGAAAAATATTACTACTTCTATCATGTGAGCAGATTTTCTTTTCTATCATGGAATCACTGCAAAACACATAACAATAGTCATTGGCTGTAAAATTGCGTGCCAACACGATTGCTGTATTTTCCATCAGCATATTTTTCATCATTTCCACTCTTGCTCTTTCTACAATAGAGGCATCATAGTAGATAAAACGATAGTCAAATGGTCGATAATGAATCTTCTTAACTTTATTTTTATCAATGTTTATTTGAGGATAATGCTGTTTTACTTTTTTGAGCAATACTTGTTCTTTGAATTGAATCAATACATCATCTTTATGAGTTACTAAACCATTATTCGTTTGTGAAAAAATGTCTTTTACTGACCAGAAAGAGTCATATTCTTTGCGAAAAGTCTGATTTTGCGGAACAAATAGATAAAAAGGAGAATTTGGCTTTAATTCTTCCCAGTCAATAGTGGTTAAGGAATCTTTTAAAATTTGCTCGTATTTGTATTTTCGCAAGCCAAAGTAATCTGTATGAAAAATTTGCTTTTTTAATCCTTTCTTTTTCACAAAAATAGAAATAGATACCCCTTCTGTAATGTCAAAAATATTTTCATCTTTTGAACCATCAGGCGATTTCTCTTTTTTATCGCTATTTCCATGCAAATCCAAAATATAAATCTGGTCGAAGGCTTGCATAAGGCTCTGCCTCATTCCTCTGTGGACTACTCCATCTAAAAATGAATTACTTGTAATTACTCCTACGATTCCCGCCTCTACTTTTTCCATTTTCCACTGGGCAAAGCGAATAAATTTGACATAATCGTTTTGGATTGCTTTGGAGTTTCTTTCTTTTAAGTCTTTTCCATCTACAAACTTATAGGTGTTTACCAAGTCTGTAATCCATTTCCCATTATTTTTGGAGTAGCCTGAGTAAGGCGGATTTCCACAGATGACCAGAATAGGTTGTTCTTTGATTCTTTGCGCCTCATTTGCCTCTGCGGTAAGTGCGGGCAAAATAGGGATTCTGATTTGTTTACTTATTTGCTCTAAGGTATTGGTCAAAAATATTTGCAGGCGGTCATTATGAGCAAAATGATAGCCTTGCTCTTTTAAGAATTGAGAGAGTTTTAGATGAGCAATGGTATAAGGAGCTATCAAATACTCAAAACCATAAATATTTTTGAGGATATGCTCTTTGATGAGGAGTTCGCGCTTTGCCTTGTTGGGTTCTATTTCTAAGATTTGCTCTAAGATTTCTAATAAAAATGTGCCTGTTCCTGTGGCAAAGTCCAAAATAGTTACTTTTTTCCCCTCTGCCAAGCCCTTTTCTATGCCAAAGGTAGTTTGTAAGACTTCATTGATAGCTCTGACGATGAAATTGACAATGGGTGGTGGGGTATAATATACGCCTCTTGCCTTCCTCATCTTGGCATCATAAGCGGCTAAGAAATCCTCGTAGAAATAAATGTAGGGGTCGGTTTGCCCCAGTTCTGCCCTTTCCAAAGAAGGGGGAGTATTTAGCCCCAACCTCTGCCCTTCCCCAGAGGAGAAGGGAGAATTGCGATTAAAAGAAAGTTCGTTGGAGATGGAAGGCAGGTCAATCGTATTCATAATGGTTAGAATCTCCTCTATTACCCAGTGTACTTCTTTGTATTCCTGATTGTCGAGTGTATCTAAAAATCCTACCAGCTCACGAATGAGTTGGAAATTAGTATGAATGAATTGCTTTAAGTTGTAAATCGTTACTTTTTGGGTGTCTGCATTTAGTTTTGCCAAGAAAAGTCCATACACAAGCATCTGAGCAAGTGCATCTGCAAACTCCTCTATTCCTAATTCATCAAAAACAAACTCTTTGAAAGTTTCATACAAACCAAACAAACGATTGTCTGGTTCATTTTTGCCTTTATTCTCAAAATATTTGTAAAGTATTTCTTTCAATAGCTTTGCCCTCAATGCCAAGACTTCTGCCAATTTTTGGGTGTTGGCTATTCCTTTGGGTGGGGTGGAAAAGAAATTTTGGAGGAGTTGGAGAACTCCAGAGGAATTTAGCTCGCGCCCAAAGAAGAAGGGAGAATTTAGCCCCAACCCCTGCCCTTCCCCAGAGGAGAAGGGAGCGTTTAGGTTAATGAGTTTTTCTCGGCTTAGGGTTTCCCCTTCTTTTATCCAAATAAATTCTAAATAATCAGTCAGTATGAGGTTGTCTGATAAGGAAATATATTTTTTAATTTGCTCAGATTGAAGCACTTTGTCGAGGTCTGTCCCTATGTCTTTGGTTTCTATGTAACCAATGATATTTTCTGTCTTTTTGATTTTGAAATCGGGAATCCCAAACTTGCCCTCGCGCTTGCCCTCGTGTATCAACGAAATTTCTTTGCTCAATTTTACCTCGTTGAGCAAGTTTTCCAAATAGGTGCGGTAAGAGTGTTCTTTCGCCTCTTTAGAGAGATAAGCCTGTTGGATTTCGGTGATATATTTTTCAAAAATGTCCTGCATAGTGCTTTGTATTTTCCACCTTGGCAATGAATAGAAGCCAAGAGGAACAGTTTTTCATGCGTTTTGTGTGAAAATAGAAACGCTAAATTAGCAATTTTAGGAAGGTATTGCAATCCTATCACCCAAAATTTTGCTTAAACTTTCTGCCTTACTTTTTTGTCTTGGATAGTTCCAAATCCCCTTGCTGATTGTAGCGGAGTTCTCCTGAAGCAATCATCTGTTTGACTTGGTTAAGAAAATCATCTGTATCTACTGGCGCAATGGTTTCTACCAAATCATTGATATTAAGCGCAGTATATTTGAGTGCATTGGCAATTCCTTGAAAATATTGGGTAGAAGTACCATTTTGATTTATATGGTCTAATTTCTTCTTTTTGAGGCAGTTATCACATACTCCACACACTTTGTCTGTATGCTCGTCAAAATACGCCAAGAGCAGTTGGGTACGACAGCGATGCGGGTGTTCGATGTAATGAATGACCGCATTAACTTTATTTTGTTCTTTTTCTTGTCTTTCTTGGTAGTTTTTGTGATTTATAGGCAAATCAGGTGCATTGTATCGAGGCGTAAGGAAAGTTATCTGCGCTTTTTCTTTGGGTGGAATGTAGTCAATGATATTGCTCTTTTGTAAGAAAAAAAGCTGATTTACAATACTTTGCATATCAGCATTGAGTTTTTTAGCGATATTTTTTTCAGAAATATTGGTGTAAGACGAAAATAGCTCGCCCCCATACATACGCAGGAGCATTTTGATAAAAAAGTCAAAGTTAGCATTGGCGATTTGGAACTCGTAAAGTTTGGTATTGTCCACCAAAAACATCACTTGAGAGGGCTTATTTACTGCTTCGTTGAGTAAGATAAAGCCTTGATTTTCTAATTCTCTGAGCGCGTAATGAATGGGCAAATAGTCAAACGACTTGTTTTCTGTTTTGGGGAAACTCTTGATAAATTCGTCCAAATCAAAATCATAATTGCTCATTTCTCCACTTCCTACCGCTATTTTATAATAATTTGCCAATCGCTGATACGTATTGCGAATGAGGTCTATGGAAGGGAAAATTTGCGACACTCTGGTTTTCAAATCTTCTATATCTGCCCGATTATAAAGCACTACCCCGTATGCCTTCTGCTCATCGCGCCCTGCGCGTCCCGCTTCTTGGTAATACGCTTCCAAGCTCGTAGTCAAGTCCAAGTGTACCACAGACCTCACGTCAGGCTTGTCTATGCCCATGCCGAAGGCATTGGTCGCAACGATGACTCTGGTGCGGTTTTCTATCCAATTTTCTTGCTTGCTGTTGCGCTCCTCATTGCCCAATCCTGCATGATAAAAGTCTGCACTGATGCTATTTTTCACTAAGAAATCTGCAATTGCTTTGGTTTTTCGCCTGCTCTGCACATAGACTACCGCACTGCCTTTGACGTTTCGGAGGATTTTTAGTAACCTATTTTCTTTATTTTCCTCATAAAATACAGAATACGAGAGATTTGCCCTTGCAAAACTTTTTTGGAAGACGACAGATGTGCCTTTGCGAAACAAGAGCCGCTCTTGGATATCTGCTTTGACCTCTTTGGTCGCAGTAGCCGTAAGCGCGATGCAGGGAAGTGCGGGATAAAGTTTTCTAAACTCGGCAATTTCCAAGTAAGGAGGGCGGAAGTCATAGCCCCATTGCGAGATACAATGCGCCTCATCTATGGCTAACAAGGAGATTTTCATCTTCTTTGCCCTCTCCTTGAAAAT
>JALOMS010000229.1 GCA_025455345.1 Thermoflexibacter sp.
TTGCAAAAAAGGAGTATTTATGGATGTGATATATTTCTCTTTTAATTCTAAAAATGTCAAATTATCTTCTCTATGACGACTATTAGAAAAGCGATATGGAATACGTCTAATGTCATCTATTTTTTTACAAACAGTAGTCTTTTTATTAGAGATAATCTCCATCTCTCCTTTTTTAGGTTTTGAGCCTTTTTTATTAAGTTTAGAATATTCAAGATATTCATAAATCACATCTCTATAAGCATATACAAAAGACCTGCGTTTATCTTTTAGTGCATAATTCAATGACTTCCATTGTGTACTTCTGGAATCTGCATTTAAGTCACTATTTTGGTCATTTACAAGCTCAGTGAATTTATTATCAAAATCTTCCCAACTTTGATTCTGAGCAGATAGTTTTGTAAAACCTAATAAAAATAGAGTAAATATTAGGATGTAAGTTTTTGGATAGTGCATTATTTTAATAGGTTAGTTATTTCAGGATAAATAATATCAATTGGATTACTATTTTTATCCAATAAAATGATTTTAATTTTTGTTTTGGAATTCAACTCTTTAAATAATTCAGAATCTTTTGTACTAATTTCTCCTTCTTGATTTTTAATAGGTGCAGAATTGAAATACTTATCATTTAAGTAAATACGAATTCCTGCAATATTTTTTTCCACAAATTTTAATAAAAGAATTTCTTCTTCTTTACTATAATAGCCTGTTAATGATACTGTTTTAAAAAGAATAGAGTGCTTTTCATATTTTTCTTTATCAGGATACTCTGTTATATTTGGCTTATTTGGTGGTTCAATAGGTGGTAGTTTTATTATTGACGTTTGACTATTTTTTTCTTTATATTTGGACAAGGAGGATTTTATTTCTGGACAAAGTTCTTTTTCTAAAAATTTCGTATCTTCTTGGCGTTCTTTGGGGATTCTTTTATTGAAATCTAATATTTTTTCTGTTGTTGCTATATTGTCTGTTGATAAATATATACGATAATTCCCTCTATCATTTTTTCTAATAACCACACTGATTAATATTAAAGCAGATTTAAATTTTGTAAGTTCTTGTTTAATTGCTTCTATACTTAAACCCCTTTTTTTTAATCTTTCTTCTTCTTCTTTTATGATTTTTTCAAAATCAGCATCATTTTTTCTTTCCACTACAACAATATCTATTGACCTAATACAATTATTTATCACAGATTCTATTTCAGCTGATAAATCACCTTCAAAAGAACCTTGATGGTCTTCCATTGTTACGTGTACCTGAACCGTAAGTTCTTGAGATAAACAAGAAAAATGAATGATTACCAATAAAGTAGTTATAGCCAATTTTAACATAAAATTTAGTTTTTTATTTTGTATGTGCTTCTATCAAAAATTAGTTCTGTATTTTTATTAATAAATTGATTACGTATGCTGTACCTTTTATTTTCATTTTCAATAGTGATGGTATGTGTGCCTTCTTTAACACTAATAATTTTTAGTGTATTATCCTTAATAGTAGCAGGCTGTCCATCTACAGTTATTATCCCATCTTTCATATCTTCATTTAGAATTAATCTTATATCATAAATTCTGGAGCTTGGATGTGGAGGTAATATACTATCTATTATCAACTCAAATTCAATGGTACAATTCTGATAATTAATTATATATTCAAGGGTATCTTTAACATATCGTTTATTATTTACAAAAAACTCTAAAGAGCCTCCCTTAGTAAGTTCAACAGGGATTTCAACAATCCCATTTACATCAGTAGGTTTTTCTATACGACCAACTTTTATATTTGTATTTTTAACAGACTCATTATTAGAATAACGTATAGTACCCGTTGCTATATACTTACTACATGGAACTGGCGGTATAAATAAATCACTAACATTAATTATGCAGTTTTTGTAATCAATTGTATAACCAGATGTATCTTTTGTATATTTTTTATCATTGACAAAAAACTCTAAGAAACCGCCTTTGGTAAGATTAACAGGTATTTCTATCCTGCCATCTGTGCCTGTTTTTCTGTCAATATTACCTACTGTTACTTTAACATCTTTAGCTATCTGATTATTATTTTCATATCTTATGGTTGCTATGACCGAATAAGTATCACATTTAGGTGTTTCATGTTCAGGTATTCTATGACAATAATATGCAAGAATTGTTATAATAGCACTGCCTAAAATCCCTCCTATCACTATCACTTTAGTTAATTTACTTTGCATTGAATTGCTGTTTTTATTTTTAATAGTAACTATTATATCCTCATTTGTTTTTATTTTAATAGTCTGAACAAAAGCTTTAAGCCTATCAGCTAAATCAAACCCTGTTTTGGGACTTATGAATTCGTTTCTTAATGAGCTAAATTTATTTTTATTGTACTTTATATTTTTATTTTTATCTATTCTGGCGAAAAAATCAGGGATTTCAGTCCTATCTATTAAATCTAAAAGTTCTTTTTTAAGTTCTTCTAACTCTTCTTCTGACATATTGTAATATATATTTGCTTCAAAGTCAAAACAAAATTTTGCTTCAAATGAGTTTACAATTTGTTTAATAAATTTTCTATTTTCTTCCCACCCCCTTATCTTCATCAAAGACCCAGAAAGTGAAATACAACGAGAAGTATATTGATTTGCAAGAATGGAAAGTAAGCACAGAATGCTTATTTTCTTACATGAGCGGTATTTTGAGTTGTAGTATTAAGTAGTAGTATATTTACAAAAAAATGCACTTTTTATCAGTTTTCCAAATTTTTCATTGAATTTTTATCAAAAAATTTATCTTATTTATTACAGAGTTTTGTAATATATGAATATATGTTCATATATTTGTATTTCAAATCACAAACCAATGGAAACACAAACATTGCACAACAAAGAAAAATTAGAAAAAGCGGCGTTCATCTTAAAAACAGTAGCACATCCTACGCGCTTGGCAATCATTGACCTGCTCCACCAAAAGCCAATGAGTGTCAGTGAATTATCGCGTATCATTGACTGCGAACAATCCCTACTTTCCCATCACCTGATGAATATGAAGCTAAGAGGGATTCTCTCCTCACAAAAGGAAGGGCAAAATGTCTATTACGCACTCAAAGAAAAAGACGTAGTCAAACTGATTGCGTGTATAGAGCATTGTAACTGTAATATGTAAAAACATGGAAATCATAGGTTATTTTGGGGCTTTACTCATGGGACTTTCGCTGGGGCTAATCGGCGGCGGCGGCTCTATCCTTACCGTTCCTATTTTGGTGTATCTTTTCTCCATTCAGGCGGTATTGGCTACTTCCTATTCACTGTTCATTGTGGGCTTCACGAGCGTAGTAGGCTCGCTAAGTCATGTAAGTCAAGGCAATATCCAGTGGAAAACGGCTATTCTTTTTGGTTTGCCCTCTATTGTGGGCGTTTATCTGACAAGAGTATATGTATTGGACATGATTCCGCAGGAAATCACACATATTCAAGACTTTGTACTCACCAAACCCTTATTTTTGTTGCTCTTATTTTTGTTGCTTCTGTTTGCCGTCATCATGCTCTTTGCCTCTGTTTCTATGATTAGGCAATCACCAATGAACAATGAAGAATTAGCAATGAGCAATAAACAATTAACAATAAACAATGAACAATTATTAATTACTAATGAAGAATTACTAATTGATAATCAACCACTAACCACTAACAACCAACAACCAACAACCAACAACCAACAACCAACCTTGAACATTAAACATGAAACTTTAAACCTTAAACATGAAACAAGGAATTATGTATTTATTGTTTTAGAAGGCTTGGTCGTGGGGGGAGTTACAGGTTTGGTAGGCGCGGGAGGAGGATTTTTGATTATCCCTGCCTTGGTCATTTTGGCGAAACTCCCTATGAAACAGGCAATTGGGACTTCGCTGGTCATCATTGCATTGAAGTCCTTGATAGGTTTTAGTGGAGATTTGAAGAATCAGCAAACGATTGACTGGACTTTTTTGTTATCTTTTGCAGGAATTGCGGTGGTAGGCATTGTGATAGGTAGCCTACTTTCCAAAAAGATAAGCAACGAAACACTAAAACCCGCTTTTGGGTGGTTCGTGCTGGTGATGGGAATTTATATCATTGTAAAAGAGTTGTTTTTGAAATAGATAAACAATTAGAAAGTTGAATAGATAGTCAAATAACTAAAAAACACCTATTTAGCTGTCCAACTATCTAACTATTAAACCATTAACTATCCAATTATTAAATCAAATAAAAATGAAAGTAGAACAAATATACACAGGTTGTTTGGCGCAGGGTGCGTATTACATTCAGTCGGGCAATGAGGTAGCGATTATTGACCCATTGAGGGAAATTAAACCCTATTTGGAAAAGACAAAGCGCAACGGTGCAACTATCAAATATATCTTTGAAACGCATTTCCACGCCGATTTTGTATCAGGGCACTTGGACTTGGCAAAGGCAACGGGTGCGCCAATTGTTTATGGCACGAATGCAAACCCTTCTTTTGAGGCGATTATCGCCAAAGACGGGCAGGAGTTCAAGTTAGGCGAGGTAATTATCAAGGCTTTGCACACGCCAGGGCATACGATGGAGTCCACTTGTTACCTTCTTTTTGATGAGCAAGGCAAAGAAACAGCTATTTTCACAGGCGATACGCTGTTTATTGGGGACGTAGGGCGACCAGACTTGGCGCAAAAATCTGACCTCACTATCAATGACTTGGCTGGACATTTGTACGATTCCTTGCACAACAAAATTATGCCTTTGCCCGATGACATTACCGTTTATCCTGCCCATGGCGCAGGAAGTGCGTGCGGCAAAAACATGAGCAAGGAAACCTCTGATACACTTGGCAACCAAAAACAGAAAAATTACGCCCTCAAAGCGGCAAGCAAGGCGCAGTTTATCAAGGAGGTTACGGACGGACTTTTGCCCCCACCTTTTTACTTCCCTCAGAACGTCATGCTGAACAAAACAGGTTATGAGAGTGTAGAAAAGGTGATTTCCAAAGGTATGACCGCACTTTCACCCGAAGTGATAGAAATGTTGGTAGAAGACCAGCACGCCCTTGTGTTAGACACGCGCAAACCACAAGTATTCAAAAATGGCTTTATCCCTCGTGCTATCAATATTGGTATTGATGGAGATTTTGCGCCTTGGGTGGGTACGCTAATCACGGATATTAACCAAGCAATCATCATCGTAACTGAACAAGGCAGGGAAGAAGAAGTAGTAACTCGCTTATCCAGAGTGGGTTATGACAATACACTGGGATATTTAGAAGGTGGCATGGAAGCGTGGGAAAAAGCAGGTAAGGAAATAGACCAAATTACCTCTATCAGTGCGGAGGAGTTTGCCCAAAGGTACAAAGCAAATCCAAATCTTATTGTCAAAGATGTACGCAAACAAAGCGAATTTGAGGCAGAACATCTTGAAAATGCGGAGAATACCTCGCTTGCTTACCTGAACGACTACATGGCTTCTTTTGACAAGGAACAAGATAACTACGTTCACTGTGCAGGTGGCTACCGCTCTATGGTGGCGTGTTCGGTGCTGAAAGCAAGAGGCTATCACAACGTCATAGACATTGCGGGCGGCTTCGGGGCTATCTCCAAGACTGACGTTCCTAAGACAAATTTTGTGTGTGCCTCTACTGCGAAAGTGGGGTAAAATAGGGTAAAGAATTAAACTTCTCACAGTTATTATAAATTCCATTTCTCAAAGAAATGGAATTTCTTGCTGTTTGCAAAAGTTACGCTTGTAACTAAAAAGTTTTAAAGCTAAGGATTAGATTATTAGGAGATTTGATAAAAATAGTAGCTATAAAATCAATAGTAATTACATAGATGTAATTTTTTCAATATCTGATGAGTTTTGCGTTTTTTTATATTTATTAACCAACTTTAAGAAGCCTATTCTCGTTTTTCATTTTATTCAAATCCATCTAAAATGATTGCTTTAAAAATGAAACAAGTCATTGTGTTTTTATTAATAGGCTTTTTATTTCATACTCAAAAGTTATTCGCTCAGAATCAAGATAGTGTTTACAGCAAAAAATGGACAACCAATATAGAAATAAATAATGGACGTGGATTGGGAATTATTTCCACAAGCATAGGCAGATTTGCGAATAACGTGTCTGCAAGTCAACTACGCCTTTCACAAACTTATATTTTAAAAAAAGAGATGCAATTAGGGATGGGAATAGGATATGACAGGTATGGCGAAATATCGATGTTGCCTATTTATGGTGAATTTAGACTTATTTTGGGGCAAGACCATCAGTTTTTACCTTATTTTATCACGAGGGTAGGTTATTCTTTGGGCAGGGCTAACAATCAAGGGTTCAGTGGACGCAATATTGGTGGGACTATGGGACAGATAGGTTTGGGGTTCAGCTTCAAACTGCGTCATGGAAGGTCTTTTAGCCCATCAATCAATTTTTGCAGTCAAAATTTTAGATTTGATTATGCAAATAGACAAGGTATTATTGTCCACAGCGAAAGCGTAAATCATAGCTTTATTACTTTTGGGATAGGGTATAGTTTCTAATAGGGGCGGCTTATTTGCATATCTTACCGCATTTATCCTAACCCAAGTCTAATTGGTACAAGCGTTATGCTTGTATCTAAAAAGATTCAAGGCTTAGCCTTGAACCAGCAAAAAGGTTAGTAAATCCTGAAAAACAGTAAACTTTTTGAAAATTTATTGAACTTTATTTGGAAAACCTTGTTCTTACATTATACATTTGTATATACAATTATTGTTTAGACATGATTTTAGAAGAAGAAATAAAACAAACTAAGTTTATGAGTCCCGTTCACAAAGCGGTACTAAATATCTTGTTTACAAGTAATTGGATTAGTAGCTTAACTACAAAAAAACTGAAACCTTTTGGTATTTCGCCGCAACAGTACAATGTATTGCGAATTTTGAGAGGGAGTGCGCCCCAAAAAATGATTCTTGCAGATATTAGCTCGCGCATGATAGACAAAATGTCAAATGCTACTCGTTTGGTAGAAAAGCTAAAACAAAAATCCCTATGTACCAGAGAGTTGAATGAGGAAAATCGCAGACAAGTCTTGATAGGAATTACTGAAAAAGGGCTACAACTACTTACCAAAGTAGAGATAGAAATGCAACAGCAATATATTGACTTTAATCAAAAACTAAGCGAACAGGAGGCTGAAATCTTAAATCAGTTATTAGAAAAGCTAAGAATCTAATTTTATATTTTTTACTATAATTATTGTATATACAACTATTGTAATTACAAATTTTATTTTTCAATTTAAAATACATAAAACAATGAGTACACAAACAGTAGATTACACAAAAATTGCCCTTGGGGGCGCAAAAGGTATAGTCGTAGCAGTAGTCGTAAATGCTATTCTATTTTTTATTTTCTCCTCTTTAGGAGTAATTTCAGAGCAGATTCTGATACAGCCTGCTAATCAGCCTATTACCATTGTTCCAGTGGTCATGGCTTCTATAGTCCCGTCTATTTTAGCGACTTTATTTTTCATGGCATTGGTTAAATTCACCAAGCAACCTGTCAAGATTTTTGGCATCATTGCTTTGGTCTTAGTTGTCTTGTCCTTTGCAAGCCCTTTCAGTATCCCTACCGTAACAATAGCCATGGCAGTAGTGCTAAATTTCATGCACGCAGTAGTAGCAGGAGCAATTTACTGGGGATTAAGTAAAAGCGTGTAAATCAAAAAAATAGGTACGATATAAATAATAAAACTTCCATTGCCTTAGAAAGCATGGAAGTTTTATTACAAAAAATACAGAAGCTCGATTTTAGATGAGTAAAGCCTCTATCTCACTTGTAAAAGCATGCATTTATACTCCTACCGATAAAAATTCCATAAATGCCCAAATGGTATTTTTTTTGCTCTTATCATACTACTAATGCAAATTTACAAAATACTTTTACCTGCCTTTTTCATAAATTAAACCATTGACAATCAAATTTATAAAATGAGAAAACTACTTTTATTATCTATCTTGTTGTTATGTTTTGATACTCAAGCCCAAATTTTAGAAAGACTAAAAGATAAAGCAAAGAGAACAGCCAAGGACTTGGAACGAAGTGCGAAAGAAGGCTTCTTTTACGAAATGAATAAGATGAAAGAAGAATACGACACAACAAGTTTTAACTATGCAATAGCACTTAGCGATAATGCTTCATTGTTCCAAAACAAAGAAAGATTTGGTCGGCAAAAAGTATTCTTAATCAAAGGGTTGTATCGTGCAGACGAGCGAAGAGAAAGCCCCATAGACAATGCACGCGAAAGCAATAGTATTGGCGAAATGCTTTATGCCAATAATAAGTATAAAATGGCAGAACTTAGTTTCAAAGGCACGGTTACGCTATTAGAAGGGTTAGCACAGACCCAACACCCTGTTTATGCACAGGCTTTGAGCAACTTAGGTTTGCTTTATCACACCACAGGTCGTTATGCACAGGCAGAGAAATACACAGAATTAGGTTTGGAGGCGAATAAAAAAATAGGAGCGTCTAATGCCCCTTATGGTGCCTCCATTAACAACAAAGCCGTACTTTCCAAGGACTTAGGCAAGTATGCAGAAGCAGAATCTCTCATAGAACAAGCCCTACTCATCATCAAACAAAGCAAAGGAGAGAATAGCCTCCCTTATGCGATTTGCTTAAATAACAAAGCAATGATTTTTCAAACTTTAGGTCGCTACGATAAGGCAGAAGAGTTTTTTAGAAATTCTCTTCGCATAGCCCAACCCTTGTTCAAGGAAAAGTCCCTCAATTATACACGCTTACAGATGAATCTTGGCTTGCTTTATCAGGACATGAAAAAATACAATGAAGCAGAACAAATTTATAATCAGGTCAAGGCAAGTTTAGACAAACAAGTAGGCAAACGGCATCCTGATTACGCTCACCTACTCAATAACTTGGCGGCTTTCTACTTGGAAGTAGGCAAAAGTGAAGAAGTAGAAAAACTACTCTTACAAGCCGCAGATATTTATAAAAACAAATTTGGAGAAAATCACCCTTCTTATGCAAATACTATCAGCAACTTAGGAAATTTTTATAGAGTCAATGACAAATTGGACAAGGCAGAACCCTTGTTATTGAAAGCCATTAGCATACGAAAAAGTACGATTGGTGAAAAACACCCAGACTATATCCAATCTTATGAAAATCTTGCACTTCTCTATTGGCAAAAAGGAGATTTGAAAAAAGCAGTAGAAGAATTCCGTACTATTTTGAAAAGAAACATGGAATTTGTCCAAAATAGCTTCCCTGCCATGAGCGAATACGAAAAAACCAAGTTTTGGGACTTGATTAGCCCTAAATTCCAAATGTTTTACTCCCTTGTTTGTCAGGCATATACACAAGACAAAAGCCTACTCAGCGAAATGTATAATTCTCATATCAATATCAAAGGATTACTACTAAACGAAACCACGAAAGTAAAGAATCAAATTTTAGCAAGTAATGACAAAGAGTTGATAAACTTATACTTAACATGGATAGACCAAAAAGAAATGTTGGCAAATCATTATACCATGAGCAAAGAGGAATTAGCCGAAGAGAGAATCAACATGGACTCTTTGGAGAATGTAAGCAATCAAACAGAAAGGCAGTTATCCCAGCAATCTGCCCTTTTTGCGAGGGGATATGAACAAAAACTGTACGATTGGACAGAAATAAAGAAAATCCTTGATACAAATGAAGCCGCAGTAGAAATTATTAGAATTCAAAGGTTTGACAAAAAATTTACTGACAAAGTGATATATGCCGCTTTGGTTTTGACTAAAAATCAAGAAAACCCCGAAATAGCCATCATGGAGAACGGCAAAGAGATGGAAACACAAAATTTTAAGTTTTATAAAAATGCAATCAGAAGTCAAATAGATGATACCAAATCGTATAGTGCCTATTGGCAAGCGATACACCAACTTGTCAAAGACAAAAAAGTAGTTTATCTGTCTTGCGATGGCACTTACAATCAAATCAATATTACAACACTCAAATCTGCTTCTGGCAAATTTGTCATAGAAGAAAAAGAAATAGAAGTTGTCGCTAATACACGTTATATTCCTGATGTAAAAGCTACTTCGCCTACTCCCAAAGGTACAAATGCTATTCTTATAGGTTTTCCAGATTACGGCAGTGAAAATACCATCTCTGACCTTCCTGGCACCAAGATAGAAGTAGAAAAAATAAGTCAAATCCTCAAAACTAACAAATTACAAACTAACCTACTACTTGCCCAATCTGCCTTAGAAGAAGAAGTAAAAAAAATCAATAATCCCAAAATCCTTCACATTGCAACACATGGCTATTTTTTAGCAGATGTTGATAATTTTGGGGTGGACAAAATTTTTGGAATATCTACCTCAAAAGCCAGAGAAAACCCATTACTAAGAGCAGGATTGATGCTGGCAGGAGCAGAAAAAGCTCTTAATCAGCAAAATAATGAAGTCAAGGGGCAGAATAATGGAATCCTAACAGCCTTCGAAGTGATGACAATGCAATTGGAAAATACAGATTTGGTCGTGCTAAGTGCTTGTGAAACAGGTCTTGGAGATGTAAAACACGGAGAAGGAGTATATGGCTTACAAAGAGCCTTCCAAATCGCAGGAGCAAAATCTATCATCATGAGCCTTTGGAAAGTAGATGATAATGCTACTCAAGAACTTATGCAAAGTTTTTATCTTAATTGGCTGAAAACCAATGATAAAAATAAAGCATTTGCAACAGCTCAAAATACACTCAAAGCCAAATACAAATCTCCCCAATTGATTTCATAAATCATACATTAAAGCATTTTGAAAAATAGACTTTTCATAAAATATTTTCTGAAAATCTAACTTTTTTAGTACGTAAAAGTAATTTCTTTTACCTTTACGTACTCAAAAAATTAAACATACAGCCATTCTGAATCTTAATTTCTTATTGGAAATATTAATCCAATAAGTCATAACTTACCATCTTTATTTATCAAACTATTAATAATTAGTAATTTATGTTAAAAAAACTACTCTTGTCGTTGTCTGTGTCCTCACTAACAACCAAAATCTTTACCCCGCCCTTGTCAGTGTCTTTATTGACGACTTTTTTGCTCTTGTTTGTGTCCTATTTGGCAACTTTCGCCCAAACGCTCGACATGGACAAGCTCAAAGGTATGCAGGCGCGTAGCATAGGTCCCGCAGGCATGAGCGGGCGCGTTACTTCCATTGCCGTAGTGCATAAAAATCCTGATATTATTTATTTGGGCGCGGCTTCGGGCGGCGTTTGGAAATCTACCAACGGGGGCGTGAGTTTTACGCCTATTTTTGACGAGCAGAAAGTATCAGGAATTGGTGCAATTGCTATCGACCAAAGCAACCCCGACGTAATTTGGGTAGGTACAGGCGAAGGCAATCCACGCAACAGCCAAAACAATGGTAACGGTATCTACAAAAGCATGGACGGTGGCAAAACTTGGGAA
>JALOMS010000230.1 GCA_025455345.1 Thermoflexibacter sp.
ATAACTTAAAACTCAAAACTCATAACTCTAAAAATAAATATGACAAAATATGATTTAATCGTAGTAGGTAGCGGACCTGGGGGGTACGTAGCCGCCATTCGTGCCTCACAACTTGGTATGAAAGTCGGCGTGGTTGAGAAGGAAGAATTAGGCGGTATCTGCCTCAATTGGGGCTGTATCCCTACCAAAGCACTCCTCAAAAGCGCGCAAGTATTTGAATATGTGAAACATTCCAAAGATTATGGTATAGAAATTCCTTCTTTCAATGCCGATTTTAGTGGCATGATAGGCAGGAGTAGGGGAGTGGCAGGGAGCATGAGCAAGGGCGTGGAATTCCTTTTCAAGAAAAACAAAATAGACAAACTCATGGGCTTTGGCAAAGTGAAGAAGGGCAAAATTGTGGAAGTTACGGACGCAGAAGGCAAAAAAACGGACTATGCCGCAGACCATATCATACTCGCCACAGGCGGAAGGTCAAGAGAACTGCCTAATATCAAGATAGATAACAAAAAAATCATAGGCTATCGCAAGGCAATGGCAATGGAAACCCAACCGAAATCTATGGTCATTATTGGCTCTGGGGCAATTGGGGTGGAGTTTGCTTATTTTTACAATACCATTGGCACGAAAGTAACGATAGTGGAGTTCATGCCAAACATAGTTCCTGTGGAGGACGAGGAGGTTTCTAAGCAGTTAGAACGCTCTTTCAAGAAAGAAGGCATGACGATTATGACCAATTCCAGTGTAGAATCGGTGGACACTTCTGGCGAAGGTTGCAAAGTTACTGTTAAAACACCCAAAGGCATAGAGTACATCGATTGTGAGGTGGTGCTTTCTGCCGTAGGCGTAAGCACTAACTTGGAAGGCATTGGTTTAGAAGACGTTGGAATTAAAACTGACAAAGGAAAAGTTTTGGTAGATGAATTTTACCGCACTAACATAGCGGGCTATTATGCCATTGGCGACATCACGCCAGGGCAGGCATTGGCGCACGTAGCCTCTGCGGAAGGCATTATCTGCGTAGAAAAAATTGCAGGTCATCACCCTGAACCACTTAATTACAACAATATCCCAGGTTGTACTTATTGCGTTCCTGAAATTGCTTCGGTGGGCTATACCGAAAAAGCCGCAAAAGAAGCGGGCTATGAGGTAAAAGTAGGTAAGTTTCCATTCTCTGCCTCTGGCAAAGCAAAAGCAGGTGGTAACTATGACGGCTTTGTGAAGGTAATTTTTGATGCCAAATATGGAGAATTTTTAGGCGCACACATGATAGGTGCAAACGTTACGGAAATGATTGCCGAAGTGGTGGTTGCTCGTAAATTAGAAACCACAGGGCATGAAATCATCAAATCGGTTCACCCTCACCCTACTATGTCCGAAGCGATTATGGAAGCGGCGGCGGCGGCTTACGGCGAGGTGATACACTTATAAGTAAGTGTAGCATACGCTTTGGGGTGTAGAAGTGTCTGATAATGAGCTAAACACGCTAAAGCGTATTCTACTTAGTACGAATTGAGAATTTTAGCAATGATAGTACAAATAAAAACTCTTACAAAGTCAGAATCTTTGTAAGAGTTTTTGATTTATAATATACTGATTATCAGAAAATTAAAAATAAAATTAATGAAATTGTCCAGATAAGCGGAAAATGAAAATTATTTCTTGGTCAAGTTACGCACCCTAAACATTTTCACCAATTTGGGTACATAATCTTCACTTGTGTTTATAAATACATAATTGGTGCGATGCTTATGACATAATTTTTCCAAATGCTCTTTTTTTTCATTAAACTTCCCAATCACTCCTTTTCTAAATTCTTTGGAAGAAGAATTTACCCAGATAGTATTTCCGCTTTCTTTGTCCAATAATGGAACAATTCCTAAAGGAGGTAGCTCGGTTTCTCTTTGGTCAGCCAGATGAATAGCGATAAGGTCATGTTTTTTTGCTAAAGCCTTCAGACTTTGTTCGTAATTTTCATCTACAAAGTCAGAAATAATGACAATAATGCTTTTTCTTTTGATAATATTCATCGCCAAGCGAATAGCTTTAGTAAGGCTTGTTTTAGCAGATTGAGGTTCCATCTTGAACAAAGAACCAATAAGTTCGTAGATATGCTTCGCTCCTTTTTTGGGTTTGATGTATTTTTCACGTTGATTACTAAAGCAAAGCAATCCTACGGAGCTTCCTTCTTTCAAAGCAGAAAAGGACAATACCCCACAGATTTCTTTGCTAATATCTATTTTTTGCTTATTTTCTTTACCTATGTATTGAGAACCACTAACATCAATGATGAAAAATACATTTTGTTCTTTTTCTTCTTTAAATGTTTTAATGAAAGTTCCTTCACCTTTTGCGCTTACGTTCCAATCTATACTTCTTACATCATCTCCATATTGGTAAGAGCGCACATCATCAAACTCCAATCCTGAACCCTTGAATACAGAGTGAAAATCTCCGTGCATTTCTGTATTGACTGCCTTGCGGATTTTGATTTCGTATCTGCGAAGTTTGTATAAAATATCTCTTAATCCTTCCATAAATCGTAAAATTATCTTAGCAATATCTCTAAAATTTCATGATATTTCTATCAGGGCAATATTGACTTTCATAAGATATTCATTTCCAATCAAGGTTTATCTTTGATGGTCAATATTGCCTACTATAGATTGACAGATTTGATACCAGCAAATTTTAGTTACAATAATAATAAAATTAGGCAGGAATTTAGTTTTTCTGATACGCTATTTTACTAAAATTAACTTTTTACTTCACCAATTTTGACCAAAAGCCTTTCTTTTCTTGTTTTTGATTGCTTGCTTCTGACTCTTTGTCTTGGGCTATTTCTTTTTCCAATGCCTTAAAAAACATCCCTACTAAGGAATTGGCTACCCCACTTAGCACTCTTTGCCCTGTACGAGCTAAAAGTCCAGAGAGTTTTGCCTCCCCATCAAATATCATTTCTGTTTCTGTTTCCCCTTTAGACTTTAGCAGAATGTGTCCTTCTGCGGCTACATTGCCAATTTTACTATTTTGTTTCATAATCAAGGTGAAACTATCCATAGGTTGGAGGTTTATGGTTTCCATTGTTCCTTCAAAAGTACCGCTTACAGGTCCCATTTTGACTTCACAAATAGCTTTGTACGTACCTTCTCCCGTAGCTTCTAAGGATTTAAGACTGGGAATTACTTTGGTCAGGGTTTCAGGGTCTAAGAGCATAATCCATACCTGCTCTTTAGATGCGTTTAGTGTATGACTACCATTAAGTTGCATAATTTTGCTTATAGTTAATTGTTTAAAGTTAGGATAACTATCAAATGTATATTATTTTGATGAAAGACAAAATTTTTATCTATAATTTATTTTTTAATGATTGATTGACTTGATTTTACTAATTTTGGAGATAGAAAATAACAAAGACTTCTATCTTTGGGTATGAATAAAATCCAATATCAATTTAAAAAAGACAATCATCAACGCTCGGAGCCAACCAAATACCAAAGTAATCAGCTAAAAACAGAAGAAATGTTGATTAACTTGGGTCCTCAGCACCCTTCAATGCACGGGGTACTGCGCTTAGAAGTACTTACCGATGGCGAACTTGTCATTGATGTAGTGCCTCACATAGGATATTTGCATCGCTGTTTTGAGAAGCACGCAGAGGCTATGGCTTATAATCAAACTATTCCGTATGTGGACAGAATGGATTATGTAGCGGCAATGAATTCCGAACACGCCTACGCTTTGGGTATAGAGAAAATGTTGGGAATTACAACCCAAATTCCTAAAAGGGTAGAATATATCAGGGTGTTGGTCGCCGAACTCAATCGCATAGCCTCGCACTTCGTTGCTGTGGGTACTTATGGGCTTGACGTAGGTGCTTTTACACCTTTTTTGTGGTTAATGCGTGATAGAGAGCATATATTGAGGCTATTGGAGTGGACTTGTGGCGCGCGTATGTTGTACAACTATATATGGATTGGTGGCTTGTATTATGATTTGCCCGTAGGCTTTGAAGAAAAATGTCAAGAATTTATCTCTTATCTCAAACCTAAACTCAAGGATTTTGAGCATGTATTGTTAGACAATAAGATATTTATAGAAAGAACCGCTCATATCGGAGTATTGGCATTAGAAAAAGCTATCAACTATGGAGTTACAGGACCGATGCTACGCGCCTCTGGACTGAAGTACGACTTGCGTAAAGTAGATGCATATTCTATTTATCCAGAGTTAGACTTTGATATTCCTATTGGTAGTGGAAAAATAGGAACATTGGGGGACTGCTGGGATAGGAACTATGTACGCACGATGGAATGTATAGAATCTATCAAAATCATAGAACAGTGCTTGGAAAGACTGACCAAAGACCACAAGCGTACCAAGTCATTTGACCCTCAAGCTACTATTCCCAAAAAGGTTCGTTTCAAAGAGCAAATAGATTTTTACGCCAGAGCTGAAAATCCTAAAGGAGAATTGGGCTTTTTCTTTCGGACTATCCCCAATAGTGATATTCCTTTCAGAGTCAAGGCACGCGCTTGCTCTTTTTGCAATCTTTCCGTCTTACCTGAAATTAGTAAAGGCGTAATGTTAGCTGATTTGATTGCTATTGTGGGGTCTTTGGATTTGGTCATGGGAGAGGTCGATAGATGAAATGAGAGTAAATTTTGAGTTGTGTATTGTTCAAAGTTTAAGGTTCAAGGTTTTAAGTGCTTGCTTGCAATTAATCTATATTATTTTGTTTATAAGTAATTGTGCAAAAATAACCGCCCCAACCCCAGCCCTTCCCCATAGGAGAAGGGAGCTAAAATACACATTTACAGCAAGTCTTTCCCGTTTGGGGAAAGATTTAGATAGGGGCGAAAGAACGATTTAATTTGCACAATTACTTAACAATCTAAAAAATAATTGATTAAATGCACTCACTACTAAATACTCACTACTACTTATTACTTATTTCAAAACAAATTGAACCCATTATATTCGTACATTGTTTCTATTTTTTCAAAATTGAGATACAAAAAAATATGTCTAACATAGTTATTATCAAATACAATGCAGGGAATACCCAATCTGTGAGTTATGCTTTGGAAAGATTAGGCGTAAACCCTCTTATTACAGATGACCCCGAACAAATCCGTAAAGCAGACAAAGTAATATTCCCCGGAGTAGGCGAGGCAAGTACAGCAATGAACTATCTTAAAGAAAGAAAATTGGACAAAGTTATCAAAGAGTTAAAGCAACCTGTCTTGGGTATATGCGTAGGCATGCAATTGCTTTGCACCTATTCAGAGGAAAATGATACACCCTGCATGGGAGTTTTTGACTTGCAAGTTAGGCGATTTGCTCCTAATGGACAAGCAACTCGCTTCAAAGTCCCCCAAATAGGCTGGAATCGCTTGACAGACATGCAGGGAGAACTTTTTAAAGGACTAACTTCAGAAAGTTATGTTTATTTTGTACATAGCTATTATGCCGAACTTAGCCCTTATACCGTAGCCAAAGCCAATTATATTGCAGATTTTACGGCGGCTTTGCAGAAAGACAATTTCTATGCACTACAATTCCACACAGAAAAAAGTGGGAAAGTAGGAGCAAAGATTTTAGAAAACTTTTTAAATATTTAAAGCAGATATGTTTTGAAAATCTATTGACCGACAATTTTAAAATGTCAGCCAAATTTTGGTCTCTTTAGTACGGTCGTGAGGGTGTACAAGTATTTGATAATGAACTAAAAACGCTAAAATGTATTTTATAATAACATACTAATCATAAATTTTCCTATGACAATAGAAGAAGCTCAAAATGTGGTAGATAAGTGGATTAACTCCATAGGGGTGAGATATTACAGTGAACTGACTAATACTGCTATTCTTATGGAAGAAGTAGGCGAGGTAGCAAGGATTATGGCGCGCAAGTACGGCGACCAATCTTTCAAAGAGTCTGATAAAGAGATAGATTTGGCTGATGAGATGGCTGACGTACTGTTTGTACTGATTTGTTTGGCAAACCAAACAGGTATCAATCTAACGGAGGCTTTGGAAAAAAATTTAAATAAAAAGACCCAAAGAGATGCTGAAAGACATAAAAATAATGAGAAACTAAAATAAAAAAATGGACAAGACTAAGATACGAGAGCGACTTTTTAAATCTATTATTTTTTATTTACTATTAATTAGTCAAATTGTAATAGGGCTTTTTCGTGAAAAAATCACAGCAAACTTAGACCAAATACCTTCTCTGTATCTTAGTAATAAAGAAAAATCTATATTACAATCTTTTTTTTTACAATTAGAGCAAAAAATTCCCGTATTCTTGAATAACTTTGGCATACTGAGTCTTGCCCCTTTTTTTCTTAGTATTGTACTTGGGTGTTTGTCTTTGCATTTTAATTGGAGTTTAAAAACTTTCTCTAAGAACTTTGTAATCATTGTGCTAATCTATTACCTAATTTCTACCTTTCTTGTTTATTCATTCACAGCCTACCCTTATTTTGTACGGGTTTGGCATGATTTTACAGATATTTATTATTCGCCACTCCTACTAATTTTTTTGTTTTTTATTTTTAAAATAATGCAAGGCAGACAAACGAATTAATTAAAATGTATAGATTTGTATAAAAATTATTATTATATCTTAATAAAATATTGATAATCAATAATGTGTAAATGGCGATTCATAATCTGTTTCTTATTTGCATTCTCAATAACTTTTAATCTATCTGCTCAAAAACAAGAAGTTATAGATAGTTTGAAAAACTTATTGATTACAGCCAAAGAAGATACTAACAAGGTAAGTATTATGAATCAATTGTGGGCAGAATACTTTTATGTCAAACCTGCAACTGCCAAAACCTACCTTCAACAAGCCTTAGAATTATCACAAAAACTCAAATATCGCAAAGGAGAATCTACTACCTTGTTTTACTTAGGTACTTTCAATTACCACAAAGGGAACTATCCGCAAGCCTTAGAATATTACGAACGGGCAGAAGCTCTCGCCAGAGAAATCAATTATCAAAAAATAATAGGTAATGCGATGTCTTCTAAGGGCTTAGTTTTTTACAAACAAGGGAGCTATCTCAAAGCCTTAGATTTGCACTTACAGACTATGCGCCTTGCCGAGCAGACCCAAGATACTATTCTAAAAGCCTCAAGCCTAAATAATATTGGACTTATTTATGAGAAACAAAATGACCGCAAGCAAGCAATGAATTATTTTCAACAAGCATTGCTCTACTACAAATACATCAAAATTCCTCAATCTACGGCTTATGTTTCTAATAATATAGCTCGCCTCATGGAAAAAGATGGAAACTTTACAGAAGCTCTTTATTATTA
>JALOMS010000231.1 GCA_025455345.1 Thermoflexibacter sp.
AAATAGATATAAAAAATTGATTATTAAGCAAATAAGGCTTCCCATATTCATCTTTGTAAAAAGTTTCTATCTCTATACCTATTTTTTTGGCTAAGCTCAAAGCCAAGACTCTTGCACTTAACCACTCCATTCTTCTTCTTTCATGTTTGACCTGTTCCAGCTCACTCAAGTTTATACCTTTGGGCAGGAGGCTGATAAGAGTGTTCTCTTCTTCTTCTATCTCCCAAATTCCCCAAATAAGGTTTTCTTTGATATTTTGATAAAATAGTTGCGCCATGAAACTTTTTAGACAAAAGATTATTAAAAAATTTGATTTGATTACGAGCAGGTAAATCATAATCACAAGACATTCAAAAAAATATTATCCCCTCAGCGTCCATAACATGATTCTTATAATAATACATTTGTCGCTCTTTTCAATCAATTGCGTGAATTTAAAACAACCTTTCAATAATATACTCATATTTTAATTCAAAATTATTCAAATTTGTATTTCTTACTATTTAAAATATCATCAAAATATGCAACAACAATACATTTTACGCATTGACTGCCCAGACGAGAAAGGCTTAGTTCACAAAATTACAGGAGTGCTTTATCATAATGACCTGAATGTAATGCGGACAGATGAGTTTGTGGACAGAGAAAGCGGTTATTTTTTTATGAGAACGGAGTTTGCGGGCGATACAGACGAAAATAAGATTGTTTCTGGACTCATCGGCATACTACCTTCGCGCGCCAATATTTCCCTTAACAAAATAAGTAAGAAAAATATTATTATCTTAGCCACCAAAGAACATCACTGCTTGGGAGATTTATTGATTCGTCATCATTTCAACGAACTGAATGCCAATATTTTATGCGTAATTAGTAACCATGAAATTTTACATTCGCTTACCAGCAAATTTGATATACCTTTTCACTACATCTCTCATGACAATAAAAGTAGAGAAGAACACGAAACAGAGGTATTAAAACTAATAGATACGTATCAGCCTGATTTTTTGGTACTTGCTAAATATATGCGCGTTCTTACTGCTCAATTTTCCAATCATTTCCCCAATCGTATTATCAATATTCACCACTCTTTTTTGCCTGCTTTTATTGGCGCAAGCCCCTACCGACAAGCCTATCAAAGAGGCGTAAAAATTATTGGAGCTACTGCTCATATAGTCAATGAAAACTTGGACGAGGGACCTATTATTGCCCAAAGTGTTATCCCAGTTGACCATACTGAAAATGCGACAGATATGGCAAGATTAGGCAGAGATGTGGAAAAAATTGTTTTGGCTAAGGCACTCAAATTGATTTTTGAAGATAGGGTTTTTGTCAAAGATAATAAAACGGTCATATTTGAATAAAAAATACTATGAAACGGATTTGTTTTTTATTACTTCCATTTTTGTTTTTCGGTTTTGCTGAAAACAAGGACAATATACTACCCAATATCATCATTATTTTTGCTGATGATTTGGCTTACAGCGACTTATCCTGCTTTGGAGCTTCTTTTCCTACACCCAATTTGGACAGTTTGGCAAAAGAAGGTATGCGATTTACCAATTTTTATGCCCAACCCCAATGCTCTCCTTCGCGGGCGGCACTGCTGACGGGTTGTTATCCACAGCGCGTAGGAATCCCTTGGGTAGTAGGTCCCGAAGGTCCTGCTTGGACAAAGGATAAATATTTTGTAGGCTTGCACCAAGACGAGCAGACCTTACCCGAATTGCTCAAAAGTAAGGGTTATGCAACTGCTTGTGTAGGGAAATGGCATTTAGGACATCATAGCGCACACTTGCCTACCCGACATGGATTTGATACTTATTTTGGCTTGCCGTACAGCAACGATATGTACCCTCCTAATCAAGTGGAATGGCCTGATTTGCCTCTCTTAGACCAAGAAAAAATCATAGAAAAAAATCCTGACCAAAGCCTTCTGACCCAACGCTACACAGAAAAGGCAATTCAGTTTATCCAAAAGAATAAACGAAAACCCTTCTTCTTGTACCTTGCTCATTCTATGCCTCATGTTCCTATTTTTGCTTCTAAAAAATTTGAAGGAAAATCTAAAAAGGGAGAATATGCAGACGTAGTGCAAGAGTTGGATTGGTCGGCGGGAGAAATATTTAAAGCACTGAAAAAGAATAAATTAGACAAGAATACACTTATCATTTTTACTTCTGATAATGGCGCATGGCTTACGTATGGAAATCATGCTGGCTCTTGTGGGGTATTGCGCGAAGGAAAAGCGACCACTTTTGAGGGAGGAGTGCGCGTGCCTACAATTGCTTTTTGGAAGGGAAAAATCCCTGCGAGAACGGTCTGCGACAAGGTAGTGGGGCTAATGGATTTTTTACCAACTTTTGCCGAAATTACAGGCTTTGCACTACCAAATAAAATCATAGATGGCAAGAGCTTTCTTCCTCTTTTGGAAAATAAGC
This sequence comes from Thermoflexibacter sp., assembly GCA_025455345.1. GTDB lineage: Bacteria > Bacteroidota > Bacteroidia > Cytophagales > Thermoflexibacteraceae > Thermoflexibacter. Next base: position 2,439 of record JALOMS010000231.1, read on the forward strand.
CCAATTCCTCAAGCCCAAGAACTTATCACTACTATTTCCAAATCAATGAATTGCAGGCTATTAGGAAAGGAAAGTGGAAACTGCACGTGCCTCATAGCTACGAGTTTGTGGAGCAAGCAGGCAAAGACGGGCAGAGAGGCAAATCCGTTCAAAAGATGATAGAACTTTCACTTTTTGACTTGGAAAATGACCCAGGCGAACAGCAGAACTTAGCAAGCCAATACCCCAATATCGTACAAGAGCTAAAAGAAGAGATTGCTCGATTTGACAAGGAAATCAGAGAAAACAAAAGACCTGCGGGAAGCTCTCTTTGATAATCGTATAATTACTTAACAAAGGGAACCAAACTTAGGCAAAGTTCCGTACTCTTTAGTGCAAGTATTTTGCAGTGGTTCGTAACATTCCATTCATATAAGACACTTATTTTATTTTGAGTTTTAATTAAAAAATATAAATGCTTGTAAATCTTGTTTTTGCAAAGTGAAAAATTTCAATCTATTCATCTTCCATTCATATTTCTGTTTGCAAAAACATAACATAAAGTGTAAGACATTTGCAGTGGCTTTTTTTGGAGATTGAAGGTTTATATCCTATCTTTGTTATGTACAATTCAGCCAAGCAAAAGGAACTATTTTTTTTGCCTGTCTTTTCCCTTTCGTTGCAACGATATTTTTTACTGATACGTCTTTTTATTTAGTGCGTTCTTTTTTAAACAGATGTTTTATGAAAATCAATCAAAAAGGAAAATTTCCAAATTGTTAGTGCTTTTTTGTTTTTAAAAAAGCAAATAATGGTGTCTATATTTTGTCTATTGGCTTTCAGTGCCTGCAAGAATGAATTGCATGACATAGAAAAGGAGGCAAGGCTCAGTGAAAACTACACACAGATAGATAAGTTCGATTTATCAGTTACAAGCGATAAAGTAAAAGTAATAAATGGGAGGTTAGTATTTGCTGATTATGATGTTTTCTTTCAAACCGCTGACGCGCTGAGTAGTTTAAGTCAAGAAGAGATGCTGGCTTGGGTACAAAAGATGGGCTTTCCTTCTCTACTTTTTTATAACTTAAACAATTCAAATCATCCGAATAGACAATACCTCTCAGACTTAGAGATTTCACCAAGGTATTTGCTATTGATGAATGCTCAAGGTGAGTATCAGATAGGAAATTATATTCATTGGTGCGATACAGATGGTGTATTCTATTTTATACCTAATGCCAACGAGAAACTTTTAAAACAAGTAAAAGCAAATCCTAAGAAAAGTAATGTACCAAATAAAAAATACATTAAATCAATTATTGAAGTAGATACACCTACTACTAATAATGATGGTTTTACTACTTATGCGGTAGTTATTCCTGGCAATACAGCCGATGCGCGCTATCAATACCAATACAGCTATGGAGGGCATACCTACAAAATGGTGTTTGAAGTATCAAGCTATACCTATTGGAATTATATAGGTACTAATGTTGTTTGCTCAAACGAAATTTACTCTTCTGTAAAATTAGAATATCGTAAGAATAACGGAACTTGGGCTATGGCTGGAGAATCTGCGACTAAATCAATTTCAAATGGCTATTATTCCATAACGCCCGATATTGGTAATGTATGTTGTCCTCCTACTTACACAAGTAATTTTAGTGGTTATATTAACTCAAATCAACCTTTACATATTAAACTTGGACAAACGTTTAATTGGGAGGAAGCATTAGATTGGAATGTTACAGTAAGTGGCAACTATTATGAAAATGTGTCTATACATAATAAAACCTATTCCTTATCTCCAGCAAGTTGGTAAAATAATCTAAAATATAATCTCTTTAAAACATTATTTCAAGATGAAACATTTATTTATTTTATTTGCAATCTCTTTACTACTAATCAGTTGTAAGAAAGAAGAAAAAGATTTTGTTGGTATGGCTACCTTTAAAATAGACAATCAATTAAAGATAGTAAACTTTGATGCGGCAAGTGCTTTTTATAGCAATAATATAAGTATCTATTTTATTGATAATCAAAACACAGTTTTACTTAACTTAAATTTGCAAAGAAAAAATAGGAATGCAACAGTTTTTCCTTTTGAGTGCTGTAAAGACAATGATAGGGCAGGCGCAGCTCTTGTCATAGAAAGAGAACCTTCTCAAGAAACACGCTTTACTGCTCCTGACCCTCAAAATGCTAATATTCAACAGGGGAGTATCAAGATAAGTCGCTGGACAGATAATGAGATAGAAGGCACATTTGATTTTGTAGCAGTAGGACAAACTAATGCAAATGAGAGAGTAAGCATTACCGAAGGAACATTTTATGCTAAAAGAGAGTAAAAGTTCTTAGCTTCTTGCTTTTCCATAAAATACAATCTCTTGTTTGTAAACGAGTTGTAAAATTAAACTATCAAAATCAATAAAAAGCACATCAACAGCCTCTTATTGATTTTGATTTTCTGATGCCGAGAAAATATACTATCTTATTACAATAATAGGTATCTCTTAGTTTTTGGGTAGAGCCTACTCAGGTATCCTCACCACTTATTTTCTATTTTTTTATTAATCATTGTTTATATGCAAATCAGTAAACTTTTGATTGTGTTATTGTTGCTCACTTCTGCAGTATTGCTTTCTTGTGATAAAAATGAGCTAACTCCTTCTATCGGCATGATAAAGTTTGATTTAGATGGACATAATTGGGGAACAGAGATAGTGCATTGGACTGACCCTAAAGGAGACCCAAATTTTTTAGTTTTTAGAGGAATTAATAATAAAGATTCTTTTGTTTTAAGTGTTGTTGGTCGTTCTAATACAATTTTTGGACGTGATTTTCACGAAAACCAAGAGATTATCAAAGAATTTAATTTTACTATAGAGTCTTACTCTGTATTTCTTTACGTTACCTTTGTTTCATTCATCAATTCTATCTATTTAGATGATATAAAAATAAATGGAGATTACTTAGAAGGGAAATTTAGAGGAGAAATGATTGAACTAATAGATGGAAGTAAAATTGGTAATAAAACCGTAAAAATCACCAATGGGTATTTTAAAATTAGGATTGATAGTATTGCTAAAAGGTAAGTAGCTTTCTAAGAGCGATTAATTCTACTGCTGGGAAGTAATTATTCCAATTTATAATTATTTCAGGACTATTACTGCCTTTGCACACTTTCTTACAGATGCTCTTTTAGCAACTTCACGTACACCTATTACTCCTTATGGACAGTCTTTATCAGGTCTGGTAGGATTTGTTTATTGTGGGTCTATTTATTAACCAACTTTTTATTCAAATCATGCATTTTCTTTAGTTGAATATGCATGATTTGACTTTGATAAACCCTAAAAAACATCAGTTTTATGAAAAAACTCATTTTGTTCTTGTTTCTGTGCTGTTTGCTTTCCTCTGCCTTTGCCCAAAAAGAACATCACTGGCAGGTAAAGGCAGGTTTGCACTATGCCAATATGATTTTTCATCACTTACCTTTTCCTAATGCTATTACTTTATATGATAGTGGAAGGCAAGTAATAGGTTTTCAGACGGGTTTTGGAAGTGGACATTTCTTATATAGATTAAGCCCTAATGTAATGATTTACAGAGAAATACAATATAAGAAATGGTGTAACTTATTGATTGGGCTTGGGTATAGACAAAGGGGCTATCTTGCCTCACAGGGCTATGGCACAGCCTATGGACTCTTGTATCCGCAGGGCATTCCTATCAAGGAAGATATAGAAACTCGCTTGCATTATCTCTCTACGGATTGGGTGCTTAAGTTCAACATTACCAAAGGGTTCTACGCAATGGCGGCAGGAAGGGCAGACCTATTGCTACACAAGAAAACCTCCGCAATACATGAGTACATTACCACGACCCTTACCTTGGTGGAGGTTTCACCTGTAATAACCATTGGCAAGCAGATTAATCTCTGTGATTATGAATTGCTTATTGAGTTTGAGGTGAATCGGGGCTTGCAAAATGTAAGCAAAATCAAACCAGATTTTCAAAGTCTCCCCCCTACGAAAGTATGGAACATGAGCTATGGCTTTAATTTGGGCTTGAGGCTTTGAGAGAAGTAACTGGTTCAGTAAAAATTAAAATTACTAAAAAAAGAAAAACTATGAACAAATATCTCATATTCAGAAAATTAAAAATAAGTCTATTTATAATTTCACTATTTTCCTGTTATCGTGTCGCTGCTCAAGGCAGTGCCTCTGAGAAAAATTTTATCAGTCCTGTACCAATTTCTTTGAATTTGACAATAAGTTTTAGCAAATAAACTCTGAAAGTTTTGTAGCATTTTTTACTACAAAACTTTCTTAACTTTAAAAAAATAGAAACTTATGAAAATTAAGATAGTTTGTTTTTTTAGTCTATTATTTCTTTTTTCATGCCAAAAAGAGATAAGTCCTTATTGGGGAAATGCAGAAATGAGCTTTAATGGGAGCAAATGGGAAATAACTGAATTGATGGGTACATTGGATAGAAGATGCAGTGAAGAAAAAATCTCTCTAATAATTCAAAAAACCAACAAACTTTCAGGAATTACAGAACACCTATCTTTTTCTCATATACCTAAGCGACAAGGAATATACAATATATCACATGTTGAATGGACAGATGGTAGTCTTGATGCTTATTGTAAAAACTCTCAAATTTGTGCTTATTTTAACACTTTGGAGTTTAATGCAAGCATGGACACATATATAATATTAGACAATCTGCAAAATTATTTAGAAATTACTGATTTTGATAAAAACTCAAAAGAAATCAAAGGACGCTTTTATCTTGTATTTATAGTACGGTCTCAGTGGAGTCAGTCTGTTTTGCCTGATACCTTGCGTTTTACAGAAGGCAAGTTTCATGCAAGGGTGCAATAAGTATTTTTTTCAACTTAAA
>JALOMS010000232.1 GCA_025455345.1 Thermoflexibacter sp.
AAATGTATTCTTTTTACTTATAAGTAATTCAACAAAAATAAAAATTCTTTGTACTCAGTTTCGTTAGGAACTTGCGTTTTGTAAAACTATCTCACTAAGCACTTATGCAAAGCCTCGTAGCAATTCCATTGAGGAGGCGTAACTTACTAATTTAGAAGGTATTAGTTTCGTCCCTATGGGACTTATAGATTGTGTTAAAATTACATTTGCTACTACTACAAATATTTAGTCCCTTTAGGGACTTTAATACAAAGAACGCTTAGAAAAGTTAGATTACTTAAGTGTATTTTACAATAAAAATGCTCATGTACTTAGGAATTTATACCAATACATTTCGGAATTTCAAAGGGCTAAGATGTGTATATTTTTTAAAGAAATTATTAAAATGAGTAACTTCTGTAAAGCCCAAAGTATAAGCAATTTCTCCTACATTCCAATCGCTATATCTCAATAAAACTTTGGATTCTTGGAGAACTCTCTCAGCAATAATTTGGGTGGTAGTCTTATTCGTTGTTTCTTTGACGGCTCTGTTGAGGTGATTGACGTGTATATTGAGCTGGTCTGCAAAAGCAGAAGCAGACCGCAAGCGCAGTTGGGGGTGATTCTCGTCAATCGGGAACTGCCTCTCCAAAAGTTCTAAAAATAGGGCAGAGATTCTTTGCGAAGCATTCAAAGATTGTTTTTCAAACTTCTTGGAGGGTTGCATTTTCATTGCAAAGTGCAGGAGTTCGAAAACAAGATTTCTAAGCATATCGTATTTATGAATATAGTCAGAGTCAATCTCCTCAAACATTCTTTGGTAAATTTCACGAACTTTAATGACCTGTGTATCAGATAGTTCAAAGATGTGGTTGCCTTGAGGTTGGAAAACTTCATACTCACTCAAATTCCCAAAATGATGGAAGAAGTGTTGGTTAAAAATACAAAAAAAACCTTCATGGACAGTTTCAAGGTGTTCCCATTTGTAAGGAATCTGAGGATTAGAAAAGGACAATGCCTGTTTTTGTACTTCTACTATCCTATCCGCATAATGTACTTTACTGCACCCAATGATGAGCATAATTTTGTAAAAATCTCTGCGTTTATACGGTACGGGTTTGGCTTTTTCGCCCATAAAAGGTTCTAAACTAAATACATTGAAATGCCCAATCTCATTGCGAATAGTCGCAGGTAACCACCCAAATTTTTTTTTATAAAACTCCTCTATGGTTTCTATTTTTTCCATTTCCATGTAGATTTACTGTATCAAATTTACGAAATTCAAATAAAAAACAAGATTGATTACCTAATAAATTTCTTATCAAAAGCATATATAATACTAATATTCCAGTCAAAATCCTTGCTGACAATATTGGAGCGGATTGCCTTGTTCATGATAGAGGAGATAGAGAATGGAAAGTCCTTTTTTGCCAACGTTAGGGTAGATGTGGCATAAAATCCATCTCTTTCGTCCATTTTAAGATAAAAAACTTGTGGATTGAATTGGAGAAATACTGTTTTACTAAGTTTTATATTGGAAAAATGTGTTCTAAAGGTTAAAAAATCTGTATTCCCAATTGTTCCATTATCAAGCCCAAAAGAGTGTAAATAATAAGCACTTATGCCTATACTCTTTGCTAACTGATAGCTTGGGGCTATTTCTGCGGCAAAGTATCTCCGCGCAATAGTTACATCTTGAGCAATACCATTGATAAAAGCAGGGTCTGTCCTGAAATTGAGTGCGGGATGTACGCCTACTCCCATAGAAAATCTATCTTTTTTGATTATTTTGTATCGAAACCAAAAAAGAAAACTCCACGGCTTAGCTTGTAGGGAAAAGCGAAGTTCGGGTTCGAAACTGAACTTTTTACCTCCTATGGCAAAGAGCATTACTGTGGCAGGTTTGCCCAAAGTAAAGGAGGGAATAACAGAAAATCCATTGTTAGTAACACTTATAGAGCCTTTGAAATCAATAGTTTTCTTGGCTGTATCCATTTTACTTTGTGAAAATGAAATATTGGTAAGGCTTAAAAGCACCAATAAAAGAAATATCAGATAAACACAAGTAGCTAATTTTGGTAAATTCATGAGCTTCAAATTTTAATATTTTCAGGCTACAAAATTAGCTATGTATGCTTTGATAAGATAACATATTTCAAAGCAAAACTTACGAAAATCAAATAACTTTATTGACTTCTTGATATTATGAAGACTACGCCAAAATGCCCTTTACCAATTTCCCATGTACGTCTGTGAGTCTATATCTTCTTCCCTGATGTTTGAAAGTCAATTGTTCGTGGTCAATACCCAATAAATGCATCAAAGTTGCTTGGAAATCATGCACATGGACAGGGTCTTTGGCTATATTATAAGAAAATTCATCTGTTTCTCCATAAGTAAATCCTTTTTTTATTCCTGCACCCGCTAAGAAAATAGTAAAACAACGAGGGTGATGGTCTCTACCATAATTTTCCTTTGTCAATTTCCCTTGAGAATAATTAGTCCTTCCAAACTCTCCCCCCCAAATAATCAATGTATCATCTAATAAACCTCTCATTTTTAAGTCTTTAATAAGAGCGGCAGTAGGCTGGTCTATATCTCTTGCTTGTCTTTTGACTTGGTTTACACAATCGCCGTGTTGGTCCCAACCTGTATGATACAATTGGATAAATTTCACATCTCTTTCAGCTAACCTACGCGCTAATAAGCAATTAGCCGCATACGTACCCGGCTTGCGCGAGTCATCTCCATACATCTCGAAAATATAATCAGGTTCGTTGGACAAATCCACTGTTTCAGGAATAGAAGTTTGCATACGATACGCCATTTCATACTGGGCAATACGCGTAACAATTTCAGGGTCTCCAAAAGCCTCCAATTGCATTTGTTGGAGTTGTTTCAAGTGGTCGAGCATATTGCGACGGCTCATTTGTGTCAGTCCATCAGGGTTATTTAGGTAGAGTACAGGGTCTTTGCCTGCTCTGAACTGTACCCCTTGGTGCAAAGAAGGTAAAAAACCATTGCCCCACAGACGCGAATAAAGGGGCTGGTCGCCCGTATTGCCTGTGCCTTTAGAGAGCAATACACAAAATGAAGGAAGGTTTTGATTATCAGAGCCTAAACCATAACTTAACCAAGCTCCTATGCTGGGTCTGCCCGGCTGTTGAGAGCCTGTTTGGATAAATGTAATGGCAGGGTCGTGATTAATCGCCTCCGTGTGCATGGATTTGATAAAACATAACTCATCAGCAATAGAGGAGAGATGTGGCAGAATCTCGCTCATCCATGCTCCACTTTGTCCGTATTGCTTAAAAGAATAAAAAGAAGGAGCAAGCGGAAAAGAAACTTGTCCAGAAGTCATGCCTGTGAGCCTTTGACCATTCCGTACTGACTCAGGGAGTTCCTGTCCAAACATCTTGACAAGTGTAGGTTTATAGTCAAAAAGGTCTATTTGCGAAGGTGCGCCACTTTGGTGTAAGTAGATGACTCTCTTTGCTTTAGGAACAAAGTGTGGCTTGCCTAATACCCCTCCCTCAAACAAATGACTATGCTTGTCTTTGCCCATAAGGGCAGAAGGGTTCAGTAAAGATGCAAGTCCCAAGCTACCAATCCCCAAACTGAATCTTGAAAGAAAATGCCTGCGGTTGGAGGCAAATTCGAAATCGTTTAACTCATTCATATTTACTATGTATTTATTACTTATGCCAACGTTTGCAAAACAAATAGCTAAGATACGATTTTTCTGATAAAAGTCTAAATCTGCTCATATTTTCTTTGATTTTTCTAAAATCCCTATTTTTCTATATCTTCGCATTTAAAACTTAAAAAACAAGCAGTTTGGAACTTTATTGTAAGAGCATAGACGAAATTTCTGTCATTGCAACTAATATTATTAACTTTGCAGGTAAAGAGCGGATTTGGCTGTTCGATGGAGAGATGGGCGCAGGCAAAACTACTTTAATCAAAGCAGTCTGCGAACAGTTAGGGGTGATAGACAATGTAAGTAGCCCTACTTTTGCCATAGTGAATGAGTATCTTACCCAGAAAAACGAGCGTATTTTTCACTTTGATTTTTATAGACTCAAAAATGAAAGAGAGGCTTTAGAGATAGGAATAGAGGAATACTTTGATTCAGGAAATTATTGCTTTTTGGAATGGGCAAGTCTGATACCTTCTCTATTACCTGAAAAATATATCGTCATCAATATCAATGTTTTATTAGATAAACAAAGAGTCATAACGTTGAGTAGATATGAGTAAATTAGCATCAGATATAAGGAAAATTGTGCAGGAGCATAGTTTGTATCACCCTCAAGAGCAATTGCTTGAGGTGATGAAAGATAAAAAACAATTGGTCATAGGGATTCCCAAAGAATTATTTGATGAAAATAGAATCGCTTTGCGTCCTGAAAGCGTAGCTATTCTTACTTCTCGCGGGCATGAGGTTTTTGTAGAGGCTGGGGCAGGAGAGTTATCTCACTATGACGACAAAGATTACAGCGAGGCGGGAGCCAAAATTGTTTATTCACCCGAAGAGGTTTATTCTGCTGAATTGATATTAAAAGTTGCTCCCCCTACTATCGAGGAAATAGCCTACATGAAGCCAAGAACTACCATTATTTCTGCCATTCATCTTGCCGAAGTAAAGTCAGATTACTTAAAAGCACTTAATAAAAAGAAAATTACTGCCGTAGGATATGAATTTTTAGAAGACGAACAGGGAAACTTACCTTTGGTCAGAGCGATGAGCGAAATCGCAGGGAATGTCGCTGTTTCCATTGCCGCAGAGTACCTGACCGCTTCTCATGGAGGCAAAGGCATTATCTTTGGGGGGATTACAGGTGTGCCTCCTACCAAAGTCTTGATTATAGGGGCAGGAACGGTAGCAGAGTATGCCGCCCGAACAGCCATAGGCATGGGTGCGGTGGTCAAAGTTTTTGACGATAATCTAAACAAACTCAGGAGATTAAAACATAGTTTAGGGAAAATAGACCTTTTTACTTCTACTTTTGAACGCTCTACCTTGGCTCGCGCACTCAAGACAACCAACGTAGCGATTGGCGCACTTCGCAGTAGCGATGGACGTTCTATTTGTGTAGTTACAGAAGAAATGGTAAGAGAGATGCGTCCAGGTTCGGTGATTATCGATGTAAGCATAGACAATGGGGGTTGTTTTGAAACTTCAGAGCCTACTACCCACCAAAATCCAGTCTATAAAAAATACGGAATAATCCATTATTGCGTACCCAATGTTGCCTCAAGAGTACCACGTACTGCCACCAAAGCAATTAGTAACATACTGACTCCCATATTATTACACATAGCAGAGTTAGGCGGGGTCGATGAAATAATTTTTGCCAACAAAGGCTTTGCAAAGGGAGTATATAGCTACTCAGGAGAGATTACCAATGAAACCATTAGCCGCAAATATGGCATGAAATACAAAGAGTTGTCCTTGATTATTGCCGCAAGAATGTAATAAGCATAAATATCCAATGAATAAATATCACACAATAAAATTATCCTATATATTGGTTTTGCTTTGGCTGATGAGCGCGTGTGTTCCTACCCAAAAGTATAACCTTATAGTTCAATCTTTGCAAAGAAATCAAACAGAAAAACAGCAACTTAGCGATTCTTTACTGCTTGTAAAAAAGCAGATGAAGGTGAATGACTCCATCGCCAAACAGCAAATTACGATTAGAACCCAACAATTTGACTCTCTTAAAAATAAACTTGATGAGTTACAAAGCAACTATCTAAGCCTACAAAAAAATGTCTTCCTACAAGTTCAAGAATTACAAAAAGACAAAAGTAATTATAAATCCCAACTTGCTCAAAGAGATTCTTTGCTACACCAAATCGTGCAACAAAGCAAACAGTTAATTATTGAAAATCAGCTACTTACAACAGAACTAACAAAATTAAAAAAAGGATATGCTTCTGCTCTCCCTATCTCCCAAGATGACATCAGCAACAGGAATTTATTGGATTCTATACAAGCCAAGTTATTGGGTGAAATCGGCAATTTTATAGGTCAGGAGATAAGCATCAATAAACACAAAGAGGAGATAAAATTATTTTTGGCACACCAATTACTTTTCAAAAACGCTTCTTCCCAACTTTCAGAAGATGGCATATTCATGCTCAATCTCATTAGTAAGGCACTAAAAAATGAAATGAATATACAAATTATCCTGCGAAACTATGCCCAACAAGAAGTTGCAGAAGCAGATAGGTGGGAGGCAAGCATGATGCAATCTTCAGAAGTAGTCAAAAAATTACTTGCTAATGGTATTCACGAAAAACAACTCCAAGTAATACACGATTCTGGACTTCAAGCAGAAGTAGGTACAGTGTTTAATCGGGTAGAGTTATTGATACAATTGAAAAAGTAAAAAATAGCCGTAGCTTTGTATCCGCATCTTGCGAATTTTATATTTCTTAATCAAATGGCAGTTACCACAGATTCAGTTATCAAAGATTTAAAAGCAAATAAATACGCTCCTGTATATTTCTTGCAAGGAGAAGAACCGTATTATATCAATTTGATTGCAGAATATATTGAAAATCATGCACTCACAGAAACCGAAAGAGGCTTTAACCAAACTGTGGTCTATGGCAAAGATGTCAATATCGTAACTATTTTGAATACGGCTCGCCGTTTCCCCGTCATGGCACAGCGACAAGTCGTTATTATCAAAGAAGCTCAGGAAATTCAAGATTTGGGGCAAGAAAAAGCGCGCAATATGCTTCTCAACTACTGCCTAAAACCTGTACCAAGCACTATTTTAGTATTTTGTCATAAATACAAAAAATTGGACGGTAGAAGTAAACTCGCCCAAACACTTGCCAAAGAGAGTGTATTTATCGAGACTAAGAAACTATATGACAACCAAGTTCCCCAATGGGTCAATGCTTATTTCCAAGATAAGGGCTTCAAAATTACAGACAAAGCCGTCATCTTACTTTCTGAATACATAGGAAATGATTTGGGGAGAATGGCAAATGAAATAGATAAATTATTGATTAACTTTACAGAAAAAGTATCTATTAATGAGGATATTATTAGCAAATATGTAGGCATAAGCAAAGAATATAATACCTTCGAGTTACAAGACGCTTTGGCAAAAAAAGACATTTTAAAAGCAAACAAAATTGTCAATTATTTCACCTCAAACCCTAAGAACAATCCCATTATTCCCATGATTGCTTTACTGTATAGTTATTTTACAAAAGTAATGATGGTACATCTCAGCGAAGATAAAAGCAAGCAAGGCATAGCCAAAACTTTAGGAGTGAATCCTTTTTTTGTAGATGATTACTTGACCGCAAGCAAGAATTAAATACTTAAAGAGCTGGTTTTTAAAATATTGCATTATTAAATTATAAAACCTACACGGCTGATTTGATTGCATCTTAGGGAATATGATATTCAAAAAATTAATTAAAAAAACAGGAATATGATAGATAGAGAAAAGATAATTCGTGAGTATATCGATGGATACAATCATTTTGATATTGAGAAAATGTTACTGCACATAGATGAAAATATCACCTTTGAAAATATACAAAATGGAGTAACCAATATGTCATTAATAGGTATAGACGCATTCAGACAGCAAGCAGAACAAGCAAAAAACTATTTCACAGAGCGGAAGCAGACGATTAGCAGCATCGTACATAGAGATACTGAAACAGAAATAACGATTGAGTATTTTGCTATATTGGCAATGGATTTTCCAAATGGCTTAAAAAAAGGACAAGCACTAAATCTAAATGGAAAATCTATTTTTGAATTTTTGAATAACAAAATCATCAAACTTACTGACCTGAGTTAAGTTATGCTCATTAGAACAGGACATATCGCAGACTTAAAAGCATTGCAACACTTATTTGTAGATACAATTACTCATGTATGCAAGGCAGATTATGACAATGAGCAGATTGAGGCTTGGACGTCGGGCATTGAGAACCTGCAACGTTGGTTAGACATTCTTTCTAATCAATTAGTGCTTATTGCAGAGGAAAAAGGTAAAATAATAGGCTTCTGTTCGCTACATCATGGAAATTACATTGACCTATTTTATGTACACAAAGACCACCAAAGGCAGGGAGTTGCTTACCAACTTTACCAAGAAATAGAAAAAGAAGCGCGAAAGCTGAAACAAACAACACTGGTGTCAGATGTAAGTATAACCGCAAGAAAGTTTTTTGAGAAAATGGGCTTTGAGGTACTAAAAGAGCAAAGCGTAAAAGTAAAAGAAGTTACACTGACCAATTATAAAATGATGAAAAAGATAAATTAAACTTAAAAAAACTCACCATACACAAGCAATGACTACACCTCCAAAAGCAAAAATAGTCCCTCACGAATTGGAAATTCACGGACACCAACGCATAGACAACTATTATTGGCTCAATGACAGAGAAAACCAAGAAGTCATCGATTACCTGAACGCTGAAAATGCGTATTTAGAAGCGGTTTTGGGTCATACCAAAGAAGCGCAGGACAAATTATTTCTTGAAATGAAGGGCAGAATCAAAGAGCAAGACGAGTCTGTGCCGTACCAATTGGACGATTATTTTTACTACGTGCGCTACGAAACGGGCAAGGAATATGCGATTTATTGCCGCAAAAAGGGAAGTTTGCAAGCCACAGAAGAAGTGATGATTGACGGTAATTTATTGGCA
>JALOMS010000233.1 GCA_025455345.1 Thermoflexibacter sp.
TATTTGATGGTAAATCGCTAAAAGGCTGGCACAATTACCTGAAAAAAGACGTTTCTGCAAAATGGAAAATAGAAAATGAAGCCTTGTTTTTAAGTGAGGCAGGAGCAGGTAATCTATTGACAGACAAGCAATACGAAAATTTTGTACTTTCCATAGAATGGAAAATTGCTAAAAATGGCAATAGCGGCGTGATGTATAGGGTGATAGAAGATAACTTGTACGTAGAGCCGTATTTTACAGGAATGGAAATGCAAATTTTGGACGATACGGGACACCCCGACGCAGTCAGAGGTGAGAGAGGAACGCATAGGGCAGGCGCGCTTTATGACCTTTTCCCTCCTGCCGACTTTGAGGCGGTCAAACCCGTAGGAGAGTGGAATCATGCTCAGATTGTATTGAATAACAATCATTTAGAGCATTGGTTGAATGGCAAAAAAGTAGTGGATTGCGACTTGAAAGGAGAACTTTGGGAAAAGGCTTTGGCAGACAGCAAGTTCAATGGCTGGTACGACTTTGGAAAGCATACCAAAGGACATATTGCATTGCAAGACCACGGAGATAAGGTATGGTTTAGAAATATCAAAATCAAAGAATTGAAAAGTAGTGGAAAACAAACTTCGAAGATAATACGCAATATCCCTACCATAGATTCTCTTACACTTGCTTCTTATACAGGTTCTTACGAATTGGACAAGAATCCTTTGGGTTTGCAAACTGTTACTATTTTTGTGAAAGAAGGTAAATTATACAGCCAAATTAACAAAGCAATCACAAGTGAACTCCTGCCGTTGCCCATCCAACACCAATTTTTAGGGCTTGCCACAGGTGTTACCTTTATTTTTAGCCCTACTGTTCAAGGAAAAGTAGAAAAATTCACTTTTTGGGTAGGAAAAACGGCACAGTTGGCAGGGAAAAGGATAGAATGAATGATGTTTAAAGAATTAGATACGAAGTCCCTATTTTGCAAGCCTATACCCTATACCTAAGTTGGCACTAAAAGGAATAATCCCAATGTCAGGCATAAAAACATTGCCTAATTTGGCAAGAGAACGGGCATAGTCGATGGTAAAATTTACATTCCACTTTTCTTTTGTATAAGTTATTGCAATTCCGTAATTAACAAATAGCAAATTTTGGGAAAACCAACCACTCTGGGGCATAGCGTAATTGCCATCATTATTGGGGTACAAATCTTGAAATGCTTTTTTTGCATATTCCTTGTGCGTGATATGGACAAAAGGACGGTAGTCGAGTGCCAAGTGTCCTGCAAAAGCCCAAGTCTTTTTGCGGTACATGGGGTATAAATCTAATCGTAAACCATGGTTAAAAAATCGACCATTAATATCTTCTGTATGATAAAAACCATATTTTAACCTGCTCAAAATGTGCCAGTTGTTTTTTATTTCTGCCAAATAACTTGCGCCCAAAGATACATCAATGTCTAATTGACTTTGTGAAAAAAGAGGAAATGCCAAAGACGCACCTATTCCTATGGGTTTCCCTTTGATTTTTACTTTTTCTACGCGCATGAGATAATCAAACCCCATAGAGAGAGCTGGATTGGCGGTGAATTGGACTTGTGCAGTTTGCCTGGCATTTTGTAGTAGTCCAAAATGGTTTTGAGCTTGGCTTATTAAAGCTAAAAATGATAGTGAAAAAATGAATATTGCTGTCTTCATGGTTAATAGGCTTTTAAATAATTTTTTAACTCACGCATGACTTCCTCATATTGCTCCACATTCATTCGGTGTCCTGCATTTTTGATTTCTACTATTTTTGCATTTCTAAAATGCGGCTTAGTATATTGATTCTGCACTTCATATCCCAGAGAACTGCAAGACCCTCCCAAAACCAAAACTGGTTCTTGAAAATTATCAATTCCGTTTCTAAAATCATAGGTAAAGCCCGTGGTCAATGGATTGCCCAAGCGTTTGTTGCGGATATGCTCTACCAAACCGCCTACGCGATGAATGAGCCATTCTGGGGGATTTCTATCCGAGCAGTGATAAGCGCGTGTCATTGAGCTTTTTAGAATCATCATTGCCCTGTAATCCAATACGGCATGGTCTTGAATAGAAAGAGCCTGACCTTGTCGTGCCATACTGTTCCAATCTGCGTTGAAATAGCTAAATTCTACAATTTGCTGATACAGTTCTTTCATGTCTGCACCTGTGAGGGGGATAGGCTCCATCACTACCAATTGTGCTACTTGGTTGGGGTTTTTGGCAGTAAAAAGCGTGGCAACTCCTCCTCCCCACGAGTGTCCAATGATGGTTATTTTCTCATTTGGGGCATATACTTCTTTGATTTGCTTGATTTCATCAATGGCATATTCAAGGGTAAATTCTCCTTCTGTGATTCTTTCTGAAAGCCCACAACCTCTTTGGTCCCAAATAATTACGTGATACTTTTCAGACAAACCTTCGCATAGATTGCGGTAGGCTCGTGTGTCTGTATAGCTTCCATGCAAGAAAAACAATTTGGGAGAAGTGGGATTGCCAAAAGTCCGCAAGTGGACAAGCCTATTTTGCCCTGCTACATTAATTTTTAGATTAGGTAGGCGACTGTCTTGGTCGACAGTAGGAGGTACTAATACGCCTATATCACTAATATTTTGGCAAGAAAAAGTAAAGAAAATAAGATAAACAAACAGAATATTTCTCATCTCTGCAATGGATTTTTATGCAAATTTCCGTGATACAGATGAAAAAAGCATTGACAAAAATCAATGAACGTATTGTTTTTTCTCAATTTTTCGCTTGATTCTACTCAATGTTTCTGGCGCAATTCCCATGATAGAGGCAATGTAGTACTGGGGTACTCGGTGCGCCAAAGGAGCTAATATTTTATTTAACCGTAAGTATCTCTCCTCAATGGTTTCAGAATAAATAATTTCTAAACGCTCTACCGCCTGAACGTAAAGCATTTCGGCAATGAGGCGACCTAATTTTTGCCCTTCGGCAATATTTTTATACAAAACTTGCATTTTTTCTTCTGATAGAAGTAACAATTCGGAAGGCTCAACGGCTTCTATGCAAACTTTGGAAGGCTTTTTTGCCAAAAGGCTTGGGTAATCCGTAATTAATTTACCTTCGGAGATTAAATCTACGGTGATTTCTTTGTTAGGGGTAGGAATATACATTCGGACTAAGCCCGTTTGGACGAAAGCAACGTGTTTGCAGACTTGCCCCGCTTGGAGAAAGAACTCATTGGTAGCTAACTTTTTGATAGTGAGGTAGCTTTCATACTCCTCCCATTCCTTATAAGAAATTTTGATAAAATTTTCTATTAATTTTCTGTATGCAAGCACATTCATCGGGTTTGTTTAAGATGATTTATTCAAATGTATTAAAAAAACATGGTTATCATTGTAAGTTACTTTAATTTGGAAAATTCTTCTGTATTTTTGGGAAAAACAGACTTAACATGAAAATTTATCTTTTGCTTGCTCACCCCGACAGTGATAGTTTCAATGGGAAAATAGCGCAGGCTTACTACGAATCCGCACTCAGCAAAGGGCATGAAGTAAGATTTCAGAAATTAGGAGAAATGAAGTTTGACCCTATCTTGTGGAAAGGCTACAAGGTGATTCAGGAACTCGAGCCAGATTTGAAACAAGCGCAAGAGCATATATTGTGGTGTGAAAAATGGGTGATTGTCTATCCTATTTGGTGGGGTTCACTGCCCGCACTGCTCAAAGGCTTCTTAGATAGAACCTTATACTCTGGTTTTGCTTATAAGTATCATCAAAATGACCCTTTGTGGGACAAACTTCTCAAAGGGCGTTCCGCAGAGCTAATTACTACCTGCGATGCGCCGCGCTGGTGGATTTGGTGGCAGTACAGGGATAGCGATTTGAATGCTATCAAACGCGCTACCTTAGAGTTTTGTGGTTTTTCCCCAGTGAAAACAAGGCGAATCTCACGAGTGCGTTACCTGAACCAATCTGAAAAGGAGAAAATCATAGAGAAAATCGTGAAAGATATAAAACCATAAAGGGAAATCTAAAAATTTTTCAAAAATATTTTACCTACTACTTTGTATTACAAGGTAACTTTTATACATTTGTTGCGTATAAACTTATAAACATATCATTTTTATTTTCGCTACAACGATTAATTTTCATAAATACTTCTTTTTCAGTTAATTAAATCATATCAACTTTTATTATTCTTTTATTTTTTCATGACTAATTCTTTTATACGATGAAAAAGTATTTTTCTTCTTTGATTTTATTATTGACGGCTATGGTCGTTTTGGGGCAGGATAGACCAATGGAACAACTGCTTACACAAAATACTTGGAAACTTCAAAAAGATGAAATGTCAGGCATGGGCAAACATTCTTCTTTAGCCAATGAAACAGAGATAAAGTTTGTTGCAGATGGCACTTGGCAATCCTCTTACCCAATAGAAGGCGTAAAATCAGGAAGTTGGAAATTAAAAAACAGTGAATTACTTGAATTCCAATTTGGGGAAGCTCATAAGAAACAAGAAGCTAAGATATTGATATTGAATGAAAGAGAGCTTTCATATAGATTCAAGCGCAAATTAGCAAGTTATACTTTGACTTGGACAGCAAACAACTAAAAGTCATCAACCACTTAACCATTTTTAAGAAATGTTATGAACTTGGAAAACACACAGGTACAAATGAGAAAGGGTGTATTGGAGTTTTGTATTTTGAGTATCATTGCCAGAGGCGAGGTTTATGCCTCGGATATGCTCGAAGAACTTACCAATGCTAAAATCATGGTCGTAGAGGGAACATTGTATCCTCTACTAACGCGCTTGCGAAAAGCAGGATTGGTAGATTATAAGTGGGTAGAATCTATTGCGGGTCCTCCACGAAAATACTACACACTCACCGATACTGGGCATGAGTTCTTGAGAGGGTTGCGCCTCACTTGGAACGAATTAGTTAGCTCTACAAACAGCATCGTCAATTAAGTATAAAAAAACAGTAAACTTTGAACATCAAACTTTGAACATAGAAAAGTTTTATGAAAAAAAATATAAGTATCAATATTAGCGGTATTATTTTCCATATAGAGGAAGACGGATATGACAAGCTAAGGAATTATTTGAGCAGTATTCATCAATACTTTTCTTCTTATGAGGAAAGTGAGGAAATTATTGCAGATATAGAAAATCGTATTGCAGAAATATTTTTGGCAAAATTAGGGCAACATAAGCAAGTCATTACTGCCGAAGATGTGAATGAACTCATTGCTACGATGGGTACAGTTGATGATTTCGAGGCAATAGAGGGCGAAAGCAAACAACAAAAACAAAAGACTAAGGATTATCAAAGTGATTTTAGCTTTGAAGATGATTCATCTTCCTCTTACCAATACATCAAAGATGAGCCAGAAACTCCCCCTAATAGCGGCAAGAAGATTCTCTATCGCGACCTTAAGCGCAAGCTGATAGCAGGTGTAGCGTCAGGCATTGCTCACTATTTTAGCATAGACCCGCTTTGGGTGAGGTTATTATTTGCGGCTACTTTTTTAGGTGCATTTGGTGCAGAGTTTATCCCCATGATTGCTTTGGTGTCTTATATAGCATTATGGATTATGACACCTATTTCTGATAACTTACCAGAGGACAGCAAGGTCAAGAAGCTATTCCGCAATCCTGACAAGCGCATTTTAGGTGGGGTAGCAAGTGGTTTGGCATCTTATTTTGGGGCAGATGAAACCGTAATTCGCTTATTATTTGTGATAGGAATTCCTTTAGGTGGTACAGGATTCATTATTTATTTGATACTTTGGGTGATTACGCCAGAGGCTAAAACACTTACAGATAAAATGCAAATGGAAGGCGAACCTGTTACTCTTTCTAACATCGAGAAGAAAATCAAAGATAGCCTGAACATTGACGAGAATGATGAGGAAAATATATTTGCTAAAATCTTGGTGTTTCCTTTCAAGATTATTGCCAAATTATTCAATTTCATTAGCGAAAACTTTAGACCATTAGGAAATTTTTTCTTAGAAGTAGTGCGAGTATTGTCAGGTAGTATTTTGACTATGAGTTCGTTTGCCATAGTGCTTGGCTTACTTATCTTTTTAGCCGTATTTTTAGGATTTTTCTCTATTCCTTCTGTAAGTAGTGCCAATATAGATGGTATCCCTATCGCACTTATCAAGCAAAGCGTCCCTGTGGGCGGGGTAACTGCTTTATTAGTGGTACTAATCATTCCGTTTTTGACTTTTGGGATTGCAGGAGTTTCTTTGATAGCCAAACGCAGAGTAGTAAGCCCTATTGCGGCGTGGTCTTTATTTGGACTTTGGATTTTGGGTTTATTAGGGGCTTCAGCCACTATCCCCGCCTTTGTGCAGTCTTTCCAGATAGAAGGCAGTCATAAAAACATTACGCTTTACAAAGCAGAAGCCCCTCTTATCACACTGGGTTTGAACGAACAGGGCAAAGGGCTAAGTTTTGTCAAACTTACGATTCGTGGCTACGAAGGCAAGGAGATAAAACTTGTACAGAAATTGGAAGCCAGAGGCAGTAGCCAAGAAGAAGCAAGCAAAAATGCCCAATCTGTAAATTATAAAATAGAAAATAAGGATAATATGCTTATTTTTGACAAAAACCTTTCTCTCAAATCAGAATCGGCATTTAGAGCGCAAAGTGTAAGCATGGAGCTATTCATTCCTTACGGCAAGGAGTTTGTCATGCAAAAAGAATTAGGTAAAATCTTAAGCTATACCTTGCACCCTTTTGGTTATGAAAGAGAAGATTTGGGAGATGACCGCAAGTGGGTTTTTGATGAAAGTGGCTTGAAATGCTTAAACTGCCCACCCAAGGAAGAAATAGCCGAAGCCGTACCCCAAGAAGATGATATAGAAGACATTGATGAAGAAGACTTTACCAAAGAAATTAGTGATTTGAAAGGCTTTAAAAAAATAATGGTAGATGATAATTTTGAGGTAGAAATAGAAGGCAATAAAGATTTTGGTATCCGAATCGAGGGGAATAAAGAAATAGTCAGACAAGTAAGTGTTGTCCAAAATGAGGACGAGTTAATACTTACTTTTGATGGGAAAAGTAATAAATTAAAAAAATTAGTTACTGACCCTATCAAAATCTATATTTCCATGCCTTATCTGCAAGCTCTCAATATCAAAGGACGGTCTAATATTTATTTAAGTGAATTTAAAGGCAAAGAGATGAGCATGATACTGAGCGATTATGCAGAATGTAAAGCAGACATAGCCATAGAAAAGCTAAATGTGGTGATGAAAGACCGTTCCGAACTTTCTCTTGCGGGGAAAGGAAATGATTTAGAGCTGATAGTTACTGATATAACTGAGATAGGTTTTTGCCTCTAAGAGCATTACTATCAATGCCAGCGATAAGAGCGAAGTAGTCTATAAAGGTAAGCCCAAAGTAGTCAAAGGGAATGGAGATTTTAGTGCAGAATAAATAAAATAAACCTTCATTTTTAGAAGTCGTATAGACAATGACCTTAAAAATCTTGCCTATGCGACTTTTATTTTTTTATATTATAGAATGTGAATCCTATCTTTGACCCAATTTAACCTTTTTATTATGAATCTATTTTATACAAACACATTCAAACACCTCTCGCTATCTATCATCTTACTTAGTTTGTTAGCCTGTAATCCTACTGAAAAACAAGCATTTGATAAGACTGCAATGATTACTAATATTACAGAAAAAGTCATATTAAATCATTACCAGATTTTTGGAAAGTCTGTCCTCCAATTCCAACAACAAGTACAGCAATTCCAAAAAGAAAATACAAATGGAAACTTGTCCAACTTACAAACCCAATGGATAGGACTATATAGCGAATGGAAAAAATGCGAATTAGCAAATTTTGGCATTACCAAAGACAAAAACTTTATGTATGACATCAATTTTAATGAACCTCGCCCTAAGCTCATTGAAAATGTCTTGATAGAAACGCAAACTATTGATAAGGAATATATTAAAAATCTTGGTTCTGCCGCCAAAGGACTCCCTGCGCTTGGACTATTGCTTTTTGAAAAAGAAGAAATATTATTAGAAAAGCAAAATAATGAAAGGATTTTAGCATATATAGGAATGCTTGCCCAAGACCTTGCTGACCAATCACAACAATTGTATAGTGAATGGAAAAATAACTATGCCAATGATTTTATCAAGAATGAAGGCAATCACGCTATCAATACTCTTGCCAATCAATTACTTGCCCTTACAGACAATTTAGCCAATAAGCGAATTGGCAAATTGATAAAACAGGTCAGTAATTCTTCGAAGTTAGATACTTTTGAAAAGATTTTGAATCAAAAAAAGTTTATCATCAACAACTTAGAAGTCATCAAAGAAACTTTTAATGGTCAAGAAGGAATTGGTTTTGATGATTATTTAGATTTTTTGAATGCAAAATTTACCAATCAATCTCTATCCTCAAAAATAAATCAACAAATAGATGCCGCCCAAAAAGCGGTGCAAGAGGCTGATACAGAAGACAAAGCCCAAAAAGCACAAGAAGAACTCAAAAAAGTATTGATTTTGATAAAAACGGATATGTTTTCTGCTTTGGGCATTAGTGTTTCTTTTACAGATGCTGACGGAGATTAGTTTTGCTGTATTTGCTGTATTTTGATAATAAATTAGTAAATTATGCTTTATTTTGTAGAAATAAGGCATAGTATTTACTTCATAAGTATCCTAAAATGAAAAACCTCGCTTGCATTTTTATTATTCTTATATTCTCTACCCAACTCTCTCTTGCTCAAAGCATTAGTGGAAGAATTACTAACAACTTGAGGCAGACTGTGCCTTTGGTCAATATTACTTTGGAAGGAAGAAATATTGGAACTACTTCAGATTCA
>JALOMS010000234.1 GCA_025455345.1 Thermoflexibacter sp.
GTATTGTACTCAGTAAATTTACGGCAAAATTAGGTGTACCGACTTTGCTTGGTTTTTTACTCTTGGGCTTGATGTTTGGCAATGGGGGTGAATATGACTTTCATTATGATTATCCTGAATTTACACTGCGCTTGGGTCAGATTGCCTTAACAATTATCCTTTTTACAGGCGGGGTCAATACAGATATCGAACATATCAAACCTATAATGAAAGAAGGTTTAGTATTAGCTACTTTGGGCGTGATTATTACTGCCTTGGTAGCAGGAATGGTAATTTATTGGATAACTTCTCTAAACCTACTAACTTCGTTATTATTAGGAGCTATCATCTCCTCCACAGACGCTGCCGCCGTTTTTTCTATTTTGGAATCCAAAGGCATGAAACTCGGTGGCAAAATCTTCCCTACTTTAGAGTTAGAATCAGGGACAAATGACCCTATGGCTTATTTCTTGACTATCACTTTCAGTGCTTTTATTTTAGAGGGTGGAAATTTTCCTATTATCACTTTCCTCTGGAAGTTTTTTTATAGTATGGGATTGGGCTTTGTAATAGGATTGGGCATGGGTTATGCGATTACGATTAGCCTAAAAATGTTAAAGTTAAAAGTTGGTCTTAATCCAATTTTAGTAATTACGATGATTTTGTTTACTTTCTCAGCCGCAGAGTTGATTGGAGCAAATAGCTTGTTAGCTGTTTATGTGGCGGGTATAGTTGTGGGGAACTCCAAAAGAAATGCCTCCTATATTGCTAACTTTTTTGAGGGAATTTCTTGGCTGATGGAAATAGTATTGTTCTTAACACTTGGTTTACAGATATTTATTCAAGAATTACCTGCTGTGTTTTGGACAGGCATTATTGTTTCTTTGGTTTTGATGTTTATCGCTCGTCCCACCAGTATTTTTATAAGTTTGCTATTTTTCAAACAATCTTTTAAAGAAAAAGTATATATATCATGGGTAGGTTTGAGAGGAGCTACACCTATTGTATTTGCTTTGTATCCTCTACTATATCACGTACCTGATGCGAAGTTACTTTTTAATATTGCCTTTTTTGTGGTATTAACCTCTATATTGATTCAAGGCTCAACCATTTCCATAGTGGCTAAGTGGCTCAGATTAATTTAATGATTGAGCAATTAATCTAAAAAAACTCAATTTGAATAAAATAAATAACCAAAGAGAAAATCTATGAAAAAGAGAAAATTGATACTGTACATTGCGATGAGTGTGGACGGGTACATAGCCCGCAAAAACGGAGACTTGGATTGGTTAGACACCGTCGCTCAGGAGGGAGAAGATTATGGTTATCAGGATTTTATAAATCAGATAGATACCGTAGTAGTTGGGCGGAAGACCTACGAAAAAGTCATCAGCATGGTGGGTATAGAGGGCTTTCCTCACAAAGACAAGGTTTGTTATGTGATGACGCGGCAAGCACATCAAACGGAGGGAAATGTCATTTTTTATCACGGCGACTTAGCACAGCTCATTACCGAACTAAAAGCGCAACAAAGTGAGAAGCATATCTTTTGTGATGGTGGTGCTGAAATTGTGAATGAGTTAATGAAGGCAAACTTAATAGATGAGTATATTATCTCCATCATTCCCAATTATTTAGGTAGTGGAATTCTGCTTTTCAAAGAAGGGCGACCAGAAACAAAACTGGAACTGATAGATTGCAAAAAATATCCAACAGGTTTGGTACAATTGCATTATATTACCACAAATTAATCAGAATAGGAGAAAAAATTGTCCTTATCGATTACTTCTCTGCACAAGAAAATACGCTATATCCTTCTCAATTTTGGATACCAAAGGACAGGCTAAGTAACATTTCTGTCATCTTTTCAAGTTTTAATCTTACACAAAGATAAGATTTTTTGTAAAATATGCCTATAAATTTACTGCAATTCAATTTCCCTTTTCTGCATTTCGCACTCTAAACTCCTACACTTCACCGAAAAACTGCCCAAAAAACGCAAACTACGCAGTTTTTGCACCGTTAGTAACCCTTGAAATGTCAGTGTTAATATTGTTTTGGGTAATCAAAAATGGAAAATAATAAGTGGGCATTATGGATTATTTTGTATGATTAAATGTAAAAATTTTTATACAATATATTAATTATCAATAATTTATAACTCATAATCCATAACTCATCATTACATATTGCCAAATTGTTATCCCAATTTTGTACGTCAAATGTCCGAAAACGGACAACTTAAAAAAGTTAAAATACTGTAAATCAATATTTTAAAATTGGCATTTCGCTTGTCTAATATTTTTCATCGTCAAATTAATTTATACTTATTTATGAAACTTTTAAGAAAATTGTATTCGCAAAATCTTGTTATTCTATTTGTTATGGTACTTGGCTTATCTTCTTGCCAGCAAGAGGCAGATTTTCCAGACCCAAGACCAAGAGAGGAAAATCCGACACCAATTGAGGAAAAAGTATTACTAAAAAGAATCCAAAACGCGCCCAACGACTTTCAGACTTTTGAGTATGATGGGCAGGGCAATATTTTGAAATATGCTACGCAATACACCTACTCGGCAAGCGGAGCAGTGAGGCAAAATAGCCACGTTTTTGAGTATGATGAGGCGAAAAAGTTAATCAAAGTTGCTTCCTCGTATGGGTACAGCAAGTATTTTTACAAGGACGGCAAATTAGAGAAAACTGAAACTTATTATACTGCTAATAATCAGTTGATTAGCACTATTTTCTACACTTTTAATGACAAGCAACAACTTGTTTCTGCTTTGGAGGTAGTCGCAAAGCCTTTTGAGGATAGCCCTTCGGAAATAAAACGAACTTTCCTCTATGATGAAAAAGGGAATCTGACGCAACAAGCGCACCTATTTTTGAATAAAAATAATGCTTTTGAACTGATTTACACCGTTTTCTATGAGGACTATGATGACAAGAAAAGTGTGGACAACCAAGTGTTTTTCTATCCTTACTTGCCAAAAACCAAGTTTTTTGCCAATAATTATCGCCGCCTAAAAACGGTATATGCCAATGGAGCGATAGATGAGCATATTTACCTCTTTGATTATCAGTACAATAATAAAGGATTTCCTTCCTCAAAAACGCAGTCAGTAGCGAATAGACCTGATGTTACTTCTATTAGGTTTGAGTATTCGTATTAGAGAAAACCATGATTAATAGCAGAGAATCAAACTTTTCAAAAGTGTGATTCTCTGTAATAAATCCACCTAACAAAAATGCAAGTTTCTAATTTAGAAGTCATTATAGCGATAAAGCAAGATAGTGAACGCACTTTCGAACAAGTTTTCCATGAGTATTACGAAAAGTTGTCCCACTATGCTTATTCTTTCCTCAAAGACATGGACGAGGCAGAGGAGATAGTACAAGGCATTTTTTACTGCTATTGGGAGAAGCGAAAGAGTTTGGAAATTACGACTTCTCTCAAATCTTACCTCTACAAAATGGTGTATAATCGCTGTCTGAATGTGAAAAAGCATGAAAAGGTAAGGATAGAATACCAAAAATATAAGATGGTAGATTTTTGCCAAAGTCCAAACTATACTTCTGATATAATAGAAAGGCGAGAACTTGAAAAACAGATAGATAAAGCGATAGAAGGTCTGCCAGAGCAGTGTCGTATTATCTTCAAAATGAGTCGCTTTGACGAGCTGAAATACAGCGAAATAGCCGAGCAGTTGGGTATTTCGCCAAAAACGGTGGAAAACCAAATGGGCAAGGCATTGAAGGTATTAAGACGACAGCTAATTGATTATTATACGGTTGCGCTTTGAGCATAAGAGAATCAAACTTTTCAAAAGTTTGATTCTCTATAACAAAAATTCTTAGTTCATAACAATCTCATTTTAAAATATTTAAAACTCATGAAACCATTTTTGTTTTCATTACTTCTATTGTTTTGTCTTTTATTTTTTGATTATCAGGTATTTGCACAAGTTGGCAGCGACCCTGTTGCACCTAATGCTGGTGCTGTACCAATTGACGGAGGTGTACTTGGACTTTTAGCGGCTGGCGCGCTCTACGGGGCAAAAAAATTTCATGAACAGAGGAAAAATAATAAAGAATAAAAAAATACAACCAATCACTTAGAGGCACGCAAAGGCTTATTCATACATTTTAATTTTTATAAACACTTTAATTTTTATTTTATGAAACAAGTATTATTAAAAACAAGCAAGACCATGCTATTTTCAGTAGTATGTTTAGTTTTCTGGACACATCAAGTATGTGGACAAACCAACAAAGGTGATTTCTTGTTGGGTGGTAATTTAGGTTTTTCCTATCTTGAAATAAGCAATCAAAAAACTACCAATACGCATATTTTTTTCTCGCCAAGAGTTGGTTATTTTCCTATCAATAACTGGGCAGTAGGTTTGAATTTACCACTTAGTAGCACCAAGAGTGGCGATGTGGTAAGAAGTAGCATGGTAGGATTTGGCGTATTCTCTCGCTATTACTTTCTGCCTAATCAGTTTAAATTATTTGTTCAAGCTGAATATGGGCGTGGACAGCTAAAAACAAAACTACCCACTACTGAAACTACGCAGATAACATATTATTGGGATATGGGCGTAGGTATGGCTTATTTTCTTAGCCCTAATATTGGGATAGAGGGCATTTTGCAGTATCAGCAAAGAAATGTTCCAATAGTACAGGTTACAAATACAATAAGTTACGAAAAAGCCAATCAGGTGAATTTTAATATAGGATTACAGATATACTTTCAAAGAAAGAAGTAATAAGCATGAGAGAATCAAACTTTTTTAAAGAAGCACATTAAATTGTTATGCTTTCAAAACTTCGCCTCCCCCTGCCCCCAGTTGCACTGCGCCTCCAAAGGGGGAAAACAGCCTTTCTGTATTTTCTCAGGGGGGCAGGGGGGTAAATATAACAAATTCATAGCATAGGACTATAAAAGTTTGATTATCTGCAATAAATCTTTAACCACTTAAAAAAACAGAATTTATACAAATTAATTGATATGAAAACTAACTTTAAGAAAATCTTACTTAGTGTGTTATTTTCAATCTTATTTACTCATTTTCAGTCTTTTGCACAAGAGAATTGTGGCACTCCTGCGCCTACGCCCACAGAGCGGGAGTTGTTGATTAGGTTGGGCAAAGTTAAGCCGAATCAAAGTCATCTACGCACCGAAGGAGTTGCAAAGTATTTCCCTGTGAAGGTTCACATCATGCGGAAAAGCGATGGCACAGGGGGCGCAAGTGAATTGGAAATTATGCAAGGTTTGGCAGAAGCGAACCGCATTTTCAGGCAGATAGATGTGCAGTTTTATATGTGCAGTGAGTTTCATTACATTGATAATGATACTTATTACAATTTTCACCAAATGAATGAAACTGCAATGGCGGCAGAAGCGGGAAACTATCAGGCGGGAGTGATTAATATTTACTATCCTAAAACAGTAACCGTAAATCCTAATAAGCCCGTAGGAGGCTATACTTGGTATCCTGCCACAGGCGTAGAGCGCGTTTTTATTGTAGGTGCAAGTGCCAATAGCCGAACAGTAGAACACGAATTAGGGCATTATTTTGGTTTAATGCACACTTTTGAGTTTAATAATTCTGCAAATATACCTGATAGAGAGTTAGTTACCAGAGGAGCAGGCAAAAACTGCGATACCAATGGTGATGGCTTTTGCGATACGCCTGCTGACCCTTACGGCTTGCCCAATGCGACTACGATGGGTTGTACTTACACAGGAACGGCAACAGACGCTAACAATCAACTCTTTGCTCCCGCTATGGACAATGTAATGAGTTATTATGCAGATTTTTGCGGCGCAGTTTTTACGCCACAGCAATATGCTTTTATGAACAACATTTCCAATACTTTGCGAAATTATAGCAATGCTACCTGTGCCGTAGTTGCGCCTAATGCCGTTACTTTGGCAGTGCCTACGCAAGTGGGAAGTACGATTTCGCTCACTTGGACGGACTCTAACTTTGAAGTAGGGTATTTTATAGAACGCTCTACGGACGGTGGCGATGAATACACGACCATTGGCGTAACCGACCAGAATATCACCAATTTTATAGACAATCATGTTACTTCCAATCAAACGTATCATTATAGAATCAAGCCTGTCAATGCCGCAGGGCAGTTCAGCAATGTGCGAAGCATGACGACCAACTTGGTGTATTGTATTCCTACGTATCAGTTTGCTTGCGATGGACTGAACCCAAGACCTGCCATTAATGACTTCACTTTGTTGGGTGAAAACAACAGTATCAATAACTTAGGTACTTCTTGTGGTGCAAACTCATACAGTGATTTTACCAATCTCTCTACTACCTTAGTACCGAGCAATACCTATCGCTTTACTTTGAAAACGCCAAGTGTTTTTGCTGGAAATGCTTGTAACGTAGCCATTTGGATAGATTTGAACAGAGATGGCGACTTTACAGACATGAACGAAATGGTGTATCAAAGCACAAGTAGAAAAACCACACATCAAGATTTGCTGACTGTTCCCGCAGGAGCGAGCGCAGGAGCTACACGTATGCGTGTGAGGATTTTGTCAGAGGCAAGCATGAATTTAGTTACTGACCCTTGCGCTCAGTTAAGTTTCGGAGAAACAGAAGATTATACCGTTAATCTAACTAATAATCCTATTAATACACCTACTTTGATAGATGGTAAATTGGTGAGTAATACCGCCAACAGTGCAGAGGTAAGTGCAAGAGTGCTTTCTGATGGCGGTTCACCAATTACCGAAAGGGGTTTTGTGTGGGCAAATGCTGCAAATCCAACCATTGCAAATAACAAAGTAGTAGCCGCAGGAACAAAAGGCATTTATACAGCTACCTTGAATGGTCTATCTGGTACAGTCCACGTAAGAGGATACGCAACTAACGCATTAGGAACAAGTTATACAGATGATTTTTCTTTTGTATTACCTTCTGCGCCTAACATCAATGGACAAAATCACACCATTGGAGGGGGAAATTCTGTTACTTTTGGGGGAAATATCGTTTCAGACGGCAACCTTGAAACAACGTTGCCACTCGACATCGTGCAGTAGAAGAGGTCTGGTTGGAAGTCTTGAGCGACCGGAAGCGTCCAGCGGGCGCTTCCCGCTTTTTCCGGGGCAATTCAAAAGCCGGGGAATAAATCAACGGATTATTGCCATAAAACGTACGATGCTTGGTTTCGGACGATCAAAGACAGAACTCCTTGAAGGGTTTGAACGTGAGGCGGTGCCGCTCATGGCGGACGTTTTCCGTATCGCGCGCTGGCTGACGCGGGACATCACGGAAGCCGAAGACCTGACGCAGGAGACATTTACGCAG
>JALOMS010000235.1 GCA_025455345.1 Thermoflexibacter sp.
AAATGGGCAATCGCTTTCACCCATAGAAGAAAATATGCAAGGTTTTAAAAGCCCATTACTTGGCATTGTCTTCGAATTGGAAAATGGAGAGTTAAAAATTTATCGCCCAGATGGTTATCCATTCCTTACCTATTTAGAGCAAGGTAAGCACGCTCTTAGCCAATACCAAAAAAGAATAGCAGAAGAACAGGCAAAAGAGGAAGTTCTGAAACTATTGGAAGAAGAACGAAAAGCGAAAGAAGAAGAACGCAGAGCAAAAGAGGAAGAAAAGAAAGCAAAAGAAGACGCATTGGCAGAGTTAGAAAAATTGAGGGCTTTGCTAAATAAGAAATAGAGGTTTTTTCGGAAAAATAAAGGCATCATTATTCAACTTTGTAACAATGATGCCTCTCTTTTATTTATTTTACTTTAAAACACCTCTTTATATATTATCAAATGCAAAATAAAAGTTCTACAATTAATACTACATTTGATTATTACTAATTCCAGATTTATAGATTCCAGATTTCAATTTTTTTGTATTTATCAATGAAAATTTTGCGTTTTTTAAACAATTTTTTGTTTTATCCTAAGATTTACACGATTTTTGATAAATGTGATAATAAAAAAATTGTAATTTTAGCCAATAATAATGCTATACTCCCTCAAATTTACTCCACCATCTGTTTTTAAATATTTCTTTTAATATTTTTATATTCCAATTATTATATTTGGGAAGTTTCTACCTTAACAAAAAAAAGATGTTTACCATCTCGTATTCCTGTTTTTGGCGTATTTTAAAGTATCACTTATTTATTCCGCTTATTTTCTTACTTAGGCGGGGGCTTTATTGTACTGTATTACTTTTACATCTTGGCGGGTATGCTCATTTTGCCCAAGCACAGGCTTTGGAGCCGCATAAAGCTCTTACCCAATATCTTATTCATAAATGGACCACTGAAAATGGCTTGCCTTCCAACACACTGAATAAGATTACTCAAACTAAGGACGGTTATTTGTGGATTGCGGGTTATAATGGTTTAGTGCGTTTTGATGGTACATATTTTACTGTTTATAATAGGAAAAATACATCTGCCTTTTTAACTAATTCTATATCAGATTTGTACGAATCTACTGATGGTAAGTTATGGATAGGAACAGCAGGCGGCGGTTTGGTCATCCATGAGAAGGATAGTTTTCGTATTTTGCAGACTAAAACCACCTTCAACTATCCAATAGAAAAGATTTTTAGAGACCACACCAATCGTCTTTGGGTAGGTACTCGCAGTGAGGGCGTTTTCTCCTTTGAGGGTGGTGATTTTAAGACATATAGCACCATAGACCCGCTTAGAGATGTTTCTGTCAAAACTATTACCCAAGATAGTCATCATACCATTTGGTTTGGTACGGAAGGGAAAGGCATTGTACGAATGAATGATGATGTTTTTGATAATTTTACTACCAAGGAGGGTTTAGCTGACGATGTTATCAACTATTTGATTGTAGATAGAAAAAACACGCTTTGGGTGGGTACAAATCGCGGATTATCTTGGTTTGATGGCACTAAGTTTTTCTCTATTCCTGAACTTAATGAAATTACTATTAACAAGATTCTGATAGATAAGTATGATTGCTTATGGTTAGGGACTACCAAAGGGTTATATAGACTAAAACCCACAGAATCAAATACATGGGAGATAGAATCTTTGTCAGAGCAAGATGGACTTCCTTACAAAGAGATTACAGACCTTATTTTCGACAAAGAAGGAAACTTGTGGGTAGCAACGTATCGGGGGGGGCTGTGCCGTTTGCAAGATGGCAAATTTACCAATTATACAGCAAGAGATGGGCTTGACTCTCACCCAGTGAGTAGTGTTTGCGAATACAAAGAAGGGCAATTTTTAGTAGGAACAGATGTAGGTATTGTGCATTTGATTACTGGAAGTAAAATAGCCGATTTCCCTATCAAAACGCCTCTTGCCTCTGAGCGAATCAGACATTTATATAAGGATAAAAGTAATAATATTTGGATTAGTACCTATGTGGGTTTGCTGAAAATCAATGCACAAGGACAGGAAACTTTTTATACAGAGGAAAACTTACTACCTGATAATCAGGTACGTTTAGTTTATGAAGACAGTAAAAGCAATATCTGGATAGGTATGAAGTCGGGCGGGTTGCTCAAGATACCTCTTTCAGGCGAAAAGAAGGTATATAACAAACTCAATATTCTGCGCTCTAACTTCATCATGTCTATCTCTGAAGACCATAAAGGTAATATTGTCATAGGCACGAATGAGTCTGGCGTGATGATTATTTCCCCTGACGAAAAGATGCGCTTAGTCAGCACTAAAAACGGCTTAGTAAGTAATACTGTTTTTAATATTTATATAGACAGTGATAATCGCTATTGGGTAATGACAGGCGGCGGGTTGAGCTTAATTATAGGAGAAAAAGTGTATTCCTTTACTACCAAAGAAGGCTTCCCCGAGGACTCTCCAATAGATATGTTAGAAGATGATGAAGGCACATTTTGGCTTCCTACCTACAAGGGTATTCTCAAGATTAAAAAGCAGAACTTATTAGATTTTATTAATAAAAAGACTAAAACTTTTGACTATGAATACTATGGGAAATATGATGGAATGAATAATGAAGAATGTACAGGAACAGCCAAATCACTTAAATCTACCGATGGACGCTTGTGGTTTCCTACTTTGGGGGGGCTGGCAATGCTTGACCCTTTGAAAGTCAAAATGAACCCCTTGCCTCCTCCTGTGGATATTTTTAAGGTGATGATTGACAATAATGAAGAAATCTCGCCTCGCTTCCCCATCACGCTTATGCCTAACCAACAGCGTATTACTTTCCAATATACGGCTTTAAGTTTTACTGCACCTGAAAAAATCCGATTCCGTTACCGACTCAGAAATTATGACAAAGATTGGATAGAAGCGGGCAATGAAAGACAAGCAGTTTATACCAGTCTGCCTGCTGGAAATTTTGTCTTTGAAGTCATTGCCGCTAATGAAGACGGAATATGGAATAAGACGGGCGACTCTATCCCTCTGACCGTGAAACCTCAATTTTACCAAACTAATAGTTTTTATTTTGTAGCAGGATTGTTTATTATCTTAGCTACGGCAAGTTTGTACGTTTGGCGCATCAATGTCATCAAAGCTCGTAGCCAAGAGTTAGAAGATTTGGTTACGCAAAGAACCATGGAACTCAATGCCCAAAAGGAGGAAATGGAGGCGCAGAACAAACACATAGAAGAACAAAGGCAAAAACTCCAAGAATCATACGAAGATATTAAAATAGTCAGCGAAATAGGGCAAAAAGTAACCGCGCTCCTAAACCTCAATGAGTTAGTAAGTACGCTTTATGTAAGCATCAATGAAATGATGCAAGCCGAAGGATTTGGAATTGGGGTGTATAATCCACGAATGCAAAGAATAGAATTTAAGAATTATATAGAAAATAATAGAAGCTCTGAACATTTCTTTGAAATGTCAGAAAAAAACTTCCTCTCTGTGCAGTGTTTGGATAGACGCGAACCAATAGTTATCAATGATTTGTTCAAACAGTACCAAAGCTATATCACAGAGCCTAAAATCAGAGGAGAAAAATTTCCCCAATCAGTCATATACTTACCTTTATTGTTTGAAAATAAGCCTTTGGGTGTTATTACTGTACAAAGTTTTGATAGAGATGCTTATAATGACCATCATTTGACACTTTTACAAACTTTGGCATCTTATATCTCCATTGCCTTAGAAAATACCAATGCGTATAAAATCATCCAAGAGAAAAATGAAAATATTACAGATAGTATCCGTTATGGATTGACTATCCAACAGGCGGCTCTCCCTTCCAATGAAAAAATTAATGAAGCCTTACACGAATATTTCACTTTCTTCAAACCCAGAGATATTGTTTCTGGAGATTTTTATTGGTTCAATCAGGTAGAAGACCGTATTTATCTGGCAGTGGTAGATTGTACGGGGCATGGCGTACCTGGCGCATTTATGAGTATGTTGGGTATTACTTTCCTAAACGAGATTGTCAATGTTCAGAAAATCTACTCTCCCGCCAAGATATTAGAACTCTTGCACATCAATATTCGCATGGCTCTCAATCAAGAGGAAGCCAAAAATACTGACGGCATGGACATTGCGCTTTGCCTCTTCGAGCCTGCTACTCATTTCATAGAACAACAGAAAGAATACGAAACTATGATGACATTTGCAGGAGCAAAACTCCCTGTATATTATGTACATCATGGAGAATTTAATGAGGTCAGAGGTACGCTCAAGTCCGTAGGTGGTCGCCAAAAAGAAGAGTATCGCGAGTTTGCGGAGTTCAAAATCAAACTTTCAATGGGCGATAGCGTATATATCTATACTGATGGCTTAATAGACCAAAACGACCCACAAGGCAATCGTTTTGGTAGCCAAAAAGTGAAAGACCTCATTCAACTGTTTCATAGTCTGCCTATGGCACAGCAAAAGGAAAAATTCATGGAGGAATTTGAAAATTATAGACACAGTGTCATTCAGAGAGATGATGTTACTTTGATAGGATTAAGATTGTAATGTTCAAAATATTTTAATTACTCTTTAGCTTATGTTTATTCCACCCAAAAAATATCTCGACAAATTAGCAGAAGAAAAATCACAAGACCTTCCTAAAGGAAAGATTTTCTTAAAAAATAGCCATCTCCATATTTCTATGGAAATAGCCGATATGCTTTTTGATACAGCACATCATGTTTATATCTCTTACAAACCAGATGTGCAAAGATTGTTTATTGTACCTAACACAGACGAGGTCTTCCGCAAGCTACACGAGCCTTCTCAGCAAATGTTAAAAGATTTGCCACAAAATAATCACAAGAGCATTGCCTTACATGAAATATTGATAGACAATGACTTATCTGATGAAAACCGAGATTTAGAGTATGAAATCCGAGAAAAAAAGCAGATGTTGGTCATTCAATTTTGATAGAAATAGCTTTTCTAATCCGTCAGTCAAGAAGAAAAATCACAGTTTCTAAACCAAATCTGCTAATTCTAACCATCTAAATGTCTTTTCCTCTATCTGTGTATCTAACTCTCCTATTTGGTTGCTCCATTGGGCAAGCTCTAAGTGCGAGCCATTTCCCTCATTCAACTTGTCTATCAATTTTGCTTTTGCTTGCTCTAACTTGTGGATTTCTACCTCTAAGTTTTCATATTCTTTCTTTTCTTTGAAGGAGAGCTTGCGTTTTTGCTCATTATCACTGATTTGACTTTCTATTTTTTCGTTTTTGGGCTTTACGATTTCTGTTTTATTGGCTTCTATTTCTTCTTGTTCTGTTCGATAATCAGAGTAATTTCCTGCAAAGTTTCGGATATAGCCCTCACCTTCGAAGACAAACAAATGCTCTACTAACCTGTCCATGAAATACCTATCATGCGAAACGATAATCAGACATCCGCCAAAATTCATCAAAAAATCTTCTAAAATATTCAATGTTTGAATATCTAAGTCATTGGTAGGCTCGTCTAAGATGAGAAAATTGGGGTTTCTAATCAAGATTTGTAGTAATTGTAGTCGTTTTTTCTCTCCTCCACTCAGTTTGCTTACCATGTCATATTGTACTTTAGGCGGGAAATTGAACAAACTAAGTAACTGAGAGGCAGTAATAGAATCTCCTGTACCTGTTTGGAGTACCTCTGCTATGTCTTTGACTATATCTATCACTCGTTTATTTTCTTCTATAAGTAGCTCTCTTTGGGTAAAATAGCCAAAAATAGTATTTTCTCCCTTGCCTATAGAACCACTGTCAGGATTAAGTTTTTCGGTAAGTATGTCCAAAAAAGTAGTTTTCCCTACTCCATTTTTCCCAATGATACCTATTCTATCTCCTTTCTTGAAGGTATAAGAAAAATCTTTGATAATGGGTAAGTTATCATATTTTTTATTGAGGTTTTCTATCTCCAAAATCTTTTTCCCCATTCGGTTCATGCCTACATTGATTTCGATGGGGGTATAATGATTGACTTTTGTAGATGCTTTTTCTTTCAGTTCTTCAAAAGCCTCTACTCGGTATTTTGCCTTTGTTCCTCTTGCTTTGGGCTGGCGACGAATCCAATCTAACTCTTTGGTCATCAAGTTTTTTGCCTTAGCTACTTCAGTAGTCATTTGTTCTATTCTTTCTGCTTTTTTCTCTAAAAAATAGCTATAATTACCATTGTATTTGAAGATTTGTCCATTTTCTAATTCTAAGATGGTATTGGTAATATTATCCAAAAAATAACGGTCGTGGGTAACTAAGAGTAGGCTTTGTTTTTGGGTACTGAGCCAACGCTCCAGCCATTCAATTGCGTCAATATCAAGGTGATTGGTAGGTTCGTCAAGGATAAGCAAATCTGCGTCTTGTAATAATAATTTTGCCAAAGCCACTCTTTTTTTTTGCCCCCCAGAGAGTACACTAATGGGTATTTCTACTTCAGGAATCCCTAATTTGCCCAAGACTTGTGTGATTTTGCTTTCATAATCCCAAGCATTAAGGCTGTCCATGCGCTCCATCGCCCTTTGCAAGCGTTTATCGTCATGTATCTTAAGGGCAGTTTCGTATTCTTTGATGGCTCGCACAGACTCATTTTCAGCAGTAAAAATACTCTGCCATATAGTAGCCTGCTCATCAAACACAGGTTGCTGTGCCAAATAGCCCACACTGATACCCTTGCGAATAGAAACTACTCCTCCGTCAGTCGGGATAAGCCCCGCCAATACATTCATCAAGGTAGTCTTGCCTGAGCCATTAGTCCCTACTAAGGCAACTTTTTCTCCTTGGCTAATGCCAAATGAAATATTTTTGAATAACCAGCGTTCTGAAAATGATTTGGAAATATTATCCGCAGAAAGAATATTCATGTTGTGTATATTTTTTGCAAAGGTACATTGCTCCTACTCAAAATCAAAACCTTGATGTATGCTTTCCTAAAAGTTCTTGCTCATTTTAGCTTTATTTTCGTTTAAAAGTCAAAAAATAGTAATTTTGAAGCATATAAATCGCCAAACTATCTAACAGAATACTTATGTTTCTCAAAAAGATTAAATCACTGTGGAAAAAGGTAATAAATATAGGAGTAGTACCTGAAATGATTTTTTCAGAGCGCAAAAAAGTACATATAATCAATGGTTTGGCAATAGTAGGGGGTATGGGAACTACGATTTATATGATAGCAATGTTGATACTTACTCCTTCTGATAAAAAAATCGTAGAAATAGACCCTTTCTATTATCTCAATTTTATCCTTATAGGAACATTTGCTGGATTATGTTG
>JALOMS010000236.1 GCA_025455345.1 Thermoflexibacter sp.
CCTTGGTCTATTCATGCGGGTTGTGGAACTACTAACTATGGCTTTATTTGGGGCATGGCTGGGGAAAACTTAGATTTTACAGACATGGATTTTGCCCAAATTGCAGATTTAAAATAAAAATAACAAATGAAGCCCCAACCCCAACCCTTCCCCAAAGGAGAAAGGAGAAAAAATTACTAATTGCTAAAAAGTCTTTCTCCTTTGGGGGCGCAGTGCAACTGGCGCAATGCAATTGAAAGATTTAGATAGGGGCAAATTTAAAATAAAACAAAAATATGAAAATGTATAAAATTTATACTTTGCTTTTTGGGTTTTTGTTACTTCCTTTTTTGATTTTGGGACAAGAAAAGTCTTCATTGACTATTTCTAATCCTTTGGGAATAAGGAGAATAGACGAGGTCATTGTCTTAAATAAAAAACAAATAGAAAAGAAATCAGGGAAAATTTCGCAAGACAAGTTGCCTCTTTTCACAAATCAAAAAGGCGAGGTCTTGCCTTCTCAAACAGATGATTTGGACGGAGATGGCAAATGGGACGAGGCTGTATTCCTTGCTTCTTTTGAGTCAAAGGAAACTTATAAAGTAAGCATTTCTTGGGTAAAAATTGATGAATTTCCAAAGTTTGCAGTACGTACCCAAGCGCGCATGGCAAAATTGCAAGGCACTCAATTTATGCCGATTACGAAGGAAACCATGCCCGAAGGACACAAACCTACGGACTTTTCTACTACTAAAATGCCTCTTTATCAGGTAGAAGGCGTTGCTTGGGAAAATGACAAAGTAGGTTTTCGCTTGTATTTTGACCAGAGAAATGGTAAAGACATTTTTGGGAAAACCACCAAAGAAATGATACTACAAAATGTAGGCTTACCCAATGGAGATTACCACACCAAAAGCGATTGGGGAATGGACATTTTGAAAGTAGGGGCTTCGCTCGGTGCTGGTTCGGTGGCGATAGTAAGCAAAAATGCAGATGGCAAGGAAACTTTGGTGCGTTTAGGGGAGAATGTCGGAAAAACCTCTTATGAATTGGTAACGCAGGGAGCAGTAAGGTCTATATTCCGATTAAAATACGAAAATTGGAAAGTGGCTGATAACCAGATTTATAACGTAATAGATGAAGTCAGTATTACCGCAGGAAAATATTTTTACGAAAGCAAATTGACCATTTCAGGCTTTTCAGGAGAAAGAGCATTGGCAACGGGCATTGTAAATCTATATAGTGATAAATCAAACCAAATAAATCAGAAAAAGTACAGCATTTTATCTACACACGCCAAGCAAAGCGAAAATAAAGATATGCTTGGCATGGGTGTCATCATAGACCAATCTATTTTTGCAGGCTTTGGCGAAACGCCCGAAGTAGGCGCGGAAAAGGTTTTGCAAACTTACTTTGTAAAGATGAAAGCCACAGAAAATCAGCCAATTACTTATCGCTTTTATGCGGGCTGGGAGGCAAGTGATAGCCGCTTTGCACAAGCTACCTTCTTCGCACAATTTTTAGAAGAAGAAGGAGAAAAGAAAAGTAATCCAATAAAAATTAAATACTAAAACTAAGGAATGATGGATTATTGGAGGTGAATGAATATAAACTAATTAATAAAATCTATTGAATATGAATAAAATGAAAACAAAACTACTAACGATTTTTATGTTTCTTATTTCCCTCAATGCCTTTACACAGGGAAAAATAGATGTAAAAAAACAATTTGAGCTTGCCACAGCGCAGTACGAACTTTTGTTAAAAGCGCACCCTGATACCAATAAAACGCCTCAATCTTTTAAACCTGACGGCACTTATTCCGATAGACCTACGGAATGGTGGTGTAGTGGTTTTTTTGGTGGTTCATTGTGGTATCTGTACGAATACACAAAAGAAGAAAAGTGGAAAGACGCGGCTCACCTCTGGACAATGGCAGTACAGAGCGAGCAGTATAACACAAGAACCCACGATTTGGGTTTTATGCTGTACTGTCCCTTCGGAAATGGGTACAGACTGACCAAAAACCCTGCTTATCCGCCTATTATGCTCAAAGGAGCAGAGTCGCTTTCCACTCGTTTTGACCCCGAAGTGGGCGTTATCAAATCTTGGGACAACTTCAAAGGGCATACATATCCTGTCATCATTGATAATATGATGAATTTGGAGTTTCTGTTTTGGGCAACCAAGTTTGGCGGAAATAAGAAATACTACGACCTTTCTGTAAAACACGCTGACGCAACGCTAAAAAATCATTACAGAAAAGACAATAGCTCTTACCATGTTTTGCTTTACGAAAAAGGAGGGAAAGTATCCAAAAAAGTTACACACCAAGGTGCGGCAGACGAGTCGGCTTGGGCGCGCGGGCAAGCATGGGGTTTGTACGGCTATGTGGTGATGTATAGAGAAACGCAAAACAAAAAATACCTGAAACAAGCCATCAAAATCGCTGATTTTATCATCAATCACCCTAATCTGCCTGCGGACAAAGTTCCTTATTGGGACTTTAATGCACCCAAAATTCCAAATGAAGAGCGAGACGCTTCTGCGGCGGCAATTACTTCTAATGCCTTGATGGAACTTTCTACTTACGTTAAAAAAGACAAGCAAAAAAACTATTTTGAGGTTGCCGAGCAAATGCTTGTAAGTCTGTCATCGCCCGCCTATCGTGCCGAATTAAATGAAAATGGCAATTTCCTCATCAAACACTGCGTAGGGCATAAGCCAGGGAATTCGGAAATAGATGTGCCACTTGTATATGCCGATTACTATTATTTAGAAGCACTCTTGCGCTATGACACTTTGATAAACAAGAAATAAAAGTTTGAACTGATTGGATAACATAGCATTACATCTTTAAGATTATCTCATTTTTAACCATTAATCATCATAAATATGAAAATTATTTTACATCAGAAACAAAAATACATGGGCAAGAAACCCTTATTGTTTGTTTTTCTCATGTCCTTTTTTGTTTTTTTCTCACAAGCCAATGTATGGGCATTTGAATATGCAAGACTGCTTACTATTTCTGGAAAAGTAACAGACGAGGAGGGCAATAGCCTTCCAGGGGTCAATGTACTGCTCAAAGGCACAAATACAGGCACAACCACAGACGGCGAAGGCAAATATGCCATAAGTCTATCAGAAGACAGCAAAAATGCAATCTTGCTTTTCTCTTTTGTGGGCTACTTCACCAAGGAAGTGCCTATTAATAACCAAACAACTATCGATGTAGCTCTTTCACCAGATGTAAGGGCTTTGTCAGAAATAGTAGTCGTAGGCTACGGTACACAAAAGAAAAGTGATATTACAGGCTCTTTGGCTTCGGTTTCTTCCAAAGAAATCATGGCTGTACCCGTATCAGGCATTGGACAAGCAATGCAAGGCAGGGCGGCAGGTGTGCAAGTTACGCAGTCTTCCAATGCCCCAGGTGGTGGCGTAAGTATTAGAATAAGAGGCGGTAATTCTATCAATGCAGGGAATGAGCCGCTTTATGTGATAGATGGTTATCCTGTCTATAATGAAAATGGAGCAAATATTAACCCTAATGATGTAGAATCTATTGAAATTCTCAAAGACGCTTCTGCTACGGCTATTTATGGCTCTCGTGGGGCAAATGGCGTAGTCATGGTTACGACCAAAAGAGGCAAATCAGGGCAAAATAAAATAGACTTTGAATCTTACTACGGCACACAAGAAGTTGTAAAAAGGATTCCCATGCTCAATGCCACAGAATACGCTACACTTGTCAATGAAGCACAAGCCAATGCAAACAGAGCAAGGGTATTTTCTGACGCTGAAATTGCCGCTTTTGGTGCAGGAACAGATTGGCAGAATGAAATTTTTAGAAAAGCACCTATCCAAAACTATCAACTGACGATGTCAGGGGGAAATGACAAAACTCGCTATGCCATTATGGGCAACTATTTCAAACAAGATGGGGTAATCATTAGGTCAAATTTTAACAGAGCTTCTTTTAGGGTAAACTTAGACCACAAAGTAAGTGATAGACTAAGCATAGGAACGACCATAAACCTCACTCGGACTACGAACAATGCCGTTCCTACGGACGCAGATGGTGGAAATAGCGCAACAGTAGTGTATAGTGCTTTGAACTTCTCTCCAACACAGCCCGTCCGCAATGCTGACGGTAGTTTTGTGGTACTTAATACCCCAGGTCGCGTGCAAATAGGTAGCCCTGTGGCGCAAGCAAACGGAACTGATAACCAAACACAAGGCACACGTATTCTTGGAAATGTGTTTGCGGAATACAAAATCATAGATGGTTTATCCTTTCGTACCAGTTGGGGTACAGATTTGAACGACAGTCGCAATAATTTTTATATTTCCCAACTAACCGCCACAGGATTGAATCTAAGAGGGCAGGGAGCGATTACAGATAATAAAAACCAAAACTGGATTAACGAAAATACGCTTACTTATACCAAAACTTTTGACCAGAAGCATAGTGTAACTGCTCTCATAGGGTACAGTATGCAAGGGAATAAGTTTGAGCAGGTGCGTGCCGCAGCGCAAGGCTTTGCCAATGACATCTTGATTTACAATAACTTAGGCTCTGCCTCTACTCCACTCACGCCTTCCTCTGGCGCAAGTGCATGGCAGCTCAATTCGTATTTGTCAAGGGTAAATTATGGTTTCAAAGACAAGTATTTAGCAACTATAACGGTACGCGCAGATGGTTCGTCAAGGTTTGGTGCAGATAATAAGTGGGCTGTATTTCCTTCCGCTTCTTTGGCATGGAGGGTTTCCGAAGAAAGTTTTATCAAAAATATAAAACAGATTACTGATTTGAAAATAAGAGCAAGCTATGGCATTAGTGGAAACCAAGAAATAGGTCAGTATCAATCCTTAGCGGCATTAGGAACACAAAATGCAAACTTTGGAAATACAGTTTCAGTGGGAATAGGACCTGTGAGAGTGGCAAATCCTGACTTGCGCTGGGAAACAACTGCACAGACAGATATTGGCATAGACTTGGGCTTATTTAATAACCGTTTGACGCTTACCGCAGATTATTACATCAAAAAAACAACAGATTTGCTATTGGCTGTGCCACTACCGTTTACTTCTGGATTTTCTTCTGCCTTACAAAACTTGGGAAGTTTGGAAAATAAGGGGGTAGAGTTTGGTATCACAAGTACCAATTTGACAGGAGAATTCAAATGGACTACTAATTTTAATATTGCTTCTAATCGCACACAAGTATTAGATTTAGGGACACAAAGAGAATTTATTGCAGGAGAGGCAAGCGGACACTTGCAGTTACCAAATTCAGGAATTGTAAGGGTTGGAGAGCCGATTGGTGTGTTTTATGGATTAGTTTCTTCGGGTATTTTCCCCAATCAGGCGGCAGTAGATGCCTCCGCCCAGAGAACGGCTCGCCCAGGGGACAGAAGCTATGTCGACCAAAATGGAGATGGTGTGATTAATGCAAATGACAGGGTAATTTTAGGACAAGCCCTGCCCAAAATCTTTGGTGGTCTGACTAATACCTTTTCTTATAAGGGCATAGAATTGAGCGTGTTTTTACAAGGTGTTTCTGGAAATAGTATTTTGAATATTAACCGTTTTGAGTTAGAATCATTGACAGGTGTAAGTAATCAAAGTAGAGAAACACTAAACCGATGGACTCCCAACAACACAAACACAGACATTGCAAGGGCAAACGCCGCAGGCAATCCTTATGTCATTTCCTCACGCCAAGTAGAAGATGGGTCTTATTTGAGGATTAAGAATATCAATCTGTCCTATTCTTTTCCTGCGGAAGTATTAAAAGTTATCAAATTGACAAACTTGCGATTGTATGTATCTGCTCAAAACTATTTTACATTTACTAAGTACAGTGGTTTTGACCCCGAAGTAAATCGTTTTGGGCAATCTACCCTGAGCCAAGGCATAGATTACGGTAGCTATCCAAACAATAAGATTCTGCTCTTTGGAATTAATGCAAGTTTTTAAAACCTTAAATCTAATAAAATCATGAAAAAGTCATTATATATTACCATATTTACTTTGATAGCAAGCCTTTCCGCTTGTTCCTTAGAAGAAGT
The DNA here is from genome assembly GCA_025455345.1 of Thermoflexibacter sp. GTDB lineage: Bacteria > Bacteroidota > Bacteroidia > Cytophagales > Thermoflexibacteraceae > Thermoflexibacter. The sequence continues at coordinate 6,054 of JALOMS010000236.1, forward strand.
GCCACCCTCTTCCTTAGCACCAAGTAACTTTTACCAATCTGCAAGCGATGCAGTTGCGGCAGTAAGTGCAGTTTATGATGTAAGCAATCAGATAGGACCTGATGGGCGCAATTATATTATGATGGGTGATTTAGCCAGTGATGATATGAATCCGCTTCCTATTAATGCGGATAGGGTACAGATTTCTAACTTTTTGACAATTCCCACCAATTCTATTATGCAAGAAACTTGGCAAGCTATGTATCAGGGAATCAATAGAGCAAATGCCGCGATTGATAGAATACCTGCTATTCAAATGAACGAAACTTTAAAGCAGAGATTAATTGCGGAGGCAAAGTTCATGCGTGGCTTTTACTATTTTTACTTAGTACGCTGGTATGGTGGAGTACCTCTCATGCTAACCGAAACGGCAGGACTTGATGCAGGAAAAGATGTAAGTAGAGCCACAGCAGAGCAAGTTTATGAGCAAGTTATCAAAGATTTTAGTGATGCAGAAAAATCTTTGCCCAATAGATTTTCGGGAGCAGATGCGGGCAGAGCTACGGCAGGAGCGGCAAAAGCAATGCTTCTAAAACTTTACCTTACCCGCAAACAATTTGGATTAGCAAGGGACAAAGGCAGAGAAATCATCACCAATGCAAGTCAATATGGCTACGGACTCTTTGAAAGATATGCGGACGTGTTCACAGTACCTAACAAAAACGGAAGAGAATCTGTTTTTGAAATCCAATACATGGGTGGTGGGGTAGGTCAAGGCAATGGGTTTATTACTTATTTTGCCATAGAAAACTCACCTGTTACAGGGCGTGGTTTTGGTTCTTTCTTCCCAACTACCGAGTTTTATAATAGTTTTGTACCTACTGATAAGCGCAGAGAATTGTTCATAGATTCATACGTAAACGCCGCAGGGCAAACCGTAAGGACGTATCAGCACTTCAACAAATACGTTGACCCAGGTGCTACGGCTTTTCCACAAGGTTTTAACAACTTTCCTATCATTCGTTATGCAGATGTATTATTAATGTATGCAGAAGCGGCTAACGAAGTAGGTGGTGCTACTGCTGATATTATTGATTTGGTGAACCCAATTCGCCGTAGGGCTTATGGATTTCCCCTCAATGCGACTTCAACAGTAGATTTCCCTGCTACCATGAGCAAAGAAGATTTTAGAAATCGCATTTGGGAAGAACGCCGCTTTGAGTTTTTTGCAGAGGGACAGCGA
>JALOMS010000237.1 GCA_025455345.1 Thermoflexibacter sp.
TGTAAGAATCTTGTGAAATAGAGCCACTACTCGGAAAGAGTAAGTGTCTTTGTCTAAACAATTTGCCCAAGTATTGCTCAACTTATCTTCATAAGTCGATAAAGCCAAATTGCCTATGATGAGCTGAATACTCTCCTCAAACAAATCGCTACCAATTGCCTCTGTGTAAATCTCTGAATTACCCTCTCCATCTATTACGGGTTTCATCATTTCCGTAATAGTCAATACTTGATTCTCTGCATTGTTTTCTAAGAAAATTTCTTCTAATCTTTCTTGTAATAGAAACATAGAAGTAAGATTAGCTTGTGGGTCTAAGTCTGCTACTAAAACCTTATATCCTAACTCTTTAAGCATATAGGCAGTATGGTAAACCATCGTAGTTTTGCCAACTCCTCCTTTGTTATTGAAAAAAACTATTCGCTTTGCCATAGAGGATTGATGTTTAGATTTACAGAAAAAGAGTTACTTGAAAAATCGAATCGAGCAAGTGTAAAGCCGTTTTCCCCTAAATACTTTTGTACGAAAGGAATACCAAAATTAAAGCGATTGATATACTTTAAATTTTTCATTGCCTCTGCCAAAACTGGATTGCGATACGCATTTTTGTTGGGAAAATTCTCTCTATTTACCTCTCCGTACAATCCACCTGCATTATGAATCTCTATTCTATCCAAAAACTCATACACGTAAATAGGCGTATTAGACTCATAATCTCTGTGCATAATCGCATTCATCATTAGCTCTCTGAGTACAGGATATGGATAATTACTTATTATGTTATCTTGGAAAGAATCTGGGATACGCACAGGTTTTGAAATGACAATATTATTTTTGATGAAGTTGTCTATTTCTCTAAGTATATCAAACAATGCTCCTTTAAATGATTTTTCTGCGACTACTTTATCTAAATTTCTATCTATATCATTGGTTTTAACATATTGAATATACGCACCAAATAGAAAATAAGTTGGATTCATTCCAAATAGTAATATGCCAGAATTGGTAGGCTTGTCGTGTTTTAAATCAAATAGGCGTAGAGAAGCCAGTTGTTGTTTAAAATTTCTATGATTTTCATTTAATATGTCAGCATCTATTGCCAAAGTAAGATACGAAAGTTTGATAATATCCAAAGCTAAATCCTCTTGACTTGCCTCCCAACAAGGAAGAGCATCAAAAGTACGGGCAGTAGCAGTTCTCTTTTCTATTCTATCAACCTACGCTCCTCTACTTCATTGGCGATTGATTTACTGGCACCAGTCCTAATGCAAACTTTCCCTTTGTAGCGAACAGGAGGATGAGGAGAGGGTAATACTTCTATGACTAATATTTGCCCTTGTGGGAATGAAAAAATCTCCATGCTTAGCGCAGGTTGAGGCAGAATTTGCCCATTATTGCGAATGGAGGAAATATCTTTTTGTAATTCATCTGTTATTTTTAAGCCAGCAAGTGTTCCGTCTTTGCGAATACCGATTAATAGATAGCCAGCTTTTTTGTGGTCAAGATAGTCATTGGAAAATGCACAAATTGCTTCACTAAACTTTTCAGTATCTTTGGTGGCTTCGGTAAACTCTATGCGGTCTATTTCAGCATTGGGATTACCCACTAACTGATTTATTTGTTCAATGGTGAGCATTTCAAAATATAGATTTAGAGTACGTTATTGTTGCAAAGTTATCGCTTTTACGTAATAACACAAAGGTAAATAGTTTTATTTGCCTTTACAATAGCTATTTTTAGGTATCTTTTATGGAAAATCGTACTCCCTTGCATCTCTGTAAAACCAAGTATCCTCATCATTAGTGCATATTTTCTTATTATTTACATTTGTTAAGCCAATATATGCACCTACCAAATGAGGCTTTTAAATATTGATGTATTATTTTATATTTGAGTATTCCTAATTTCTAAAAAAATGAAACATAAAAACCACATCTATTTAGAAGGTAAACATTTGATTATTAAAATCTTATTTTTTATCATCTATACTTTTTTTGCCCCTTTAGTTTTTGCCCAAGACGAGGAGGGCAAAGAGAATCTTTCTTTCCTTATGCAGGAATTAGCAAGTGCAGAAGGTGAGCGCAAGGTAGATATTTTGAACCAACTTGCCCTGCGAATAGCAGACATTGAGCAAGCAAAAAAATATGCTGACGAAGCCTTAAAACTTGCTCAAAGCATGGATTATCAAGACGGTATAGCTACTGCCTATATTGCTTTAGGAGAAAGTCATAAATATTTATTACACCATATTTTGCCCACAGACAGTCTTACAGGACTTGCCCAAAAATATGCTACTTCAGTAGAGAGTATTATGCAGTCCAGTCAGCTCATCGACGAGGCAGTTTTCGAGGGACAAATCTTAAAAATCCAAACTTCTAATACAATTGCTTCTGCGGAACAGTTTTTTCTGAAAGCATTGGAAACAAGGAAGTTACAAGGTTTCCCCAATGGTCAAGTGTGGGCTTTATTGCGCTTGGCAAATCTGTTCGAGGTCAATAATGCAATGGAAAAGGCAGAAAACTATTATTCAGAAATAGTGAGGGTCAGGACTACACAAGAGCAAGGCAATGACTCAGACTTGCGAGCGAGTCTGCTCATATTAGGGGATTTTTACTTCCGCCGTTCTCTCCTTGAAACAAAACCAAGTGAAAAAATATTTTTTATTCAAAAAGAAGATGAAATACGCGATAAAATAGCAAAAATTAAAGAGAATAAACCGAAAGAAACACTTGCTTATTTGACAGATTTGGTAAATACAGGCAATTTTTACTGGTTTCAACGAAAGCAAATTCATAAAGCTGAAAAATACTTTAAAAAAGCAGTCGCCATTGCCCAAGCACGCAAAGAGCATGGCAAAATGTGCAATAGCACGCTTTGGGACTTTTATAAAAGACAAGGGCGTATTTATTTCTCCAACAAAGATTACGAACTTTCAGAGCAGTTTTTCAGAAATTATGTGCAAAGTGTTGCTAATTATTATGCTCAATCCGATTCGCTTGCTTATCAGGAAATTGGTAACGCCTACCTAAATGTGGCAGATTTTTACAAAACTGGAAATAATTACATAGGAAGTGAAATCTATACTTATTTGGCTATTCCTTACAAACTCAAACTTAAAAGCGAAGCACAAGCAAATTGGCTACAAAAAAGGATATCTATGGTAGATACCAAACAAATTGTCTTGGATTCTCTTGCACTGCTCAGGGTAAGAGCTTATTACAGCGAAGATTTTAAAAATCAGTTGGCTTATTTACCACAGATTCCCCACTTACCTATCAAACAAGTTATGTTACAAAAAATCATAGACTTAGGAGCTATTCTTGGCAAACCTTCACAGATGCTCGACTTTTATCAGTTACTCCTCAAGAACCCTGCGACAGATACAGAAAGCAAGGTAAATTTGCTCTTGAACTCGATAAGTGTGCTTGAAAATGAAGGAAATACGGTAGAAGTAGCAAAGTATTATCAACAAATTATAAATCTTACCGAGCCTATCAATCCTAAAACTAATGTGCATTATTTTCACTTAGCCAAGTCTTACAAGGCACTAAAAAATAAGCAGAAAGCAATAGATTATGCTTGGAAAACCATTCGCTATATGCCTGCTATCCAAGCACCTAATCAGCAGACAACAAGGTATCTAACAAACAAAGAACTACAACAAGCCAAAGATATGCTGGCAGAACTCATGAAGTTTGATGAAGTAACAGATACCACATTTATCGTTCATGTTGTAGAAAGAGGCGAAACCCTGAACCATTTACAGCAATATTATGATGTAAGTATGGATTGCCTCAAAGAATGGAACTATATAGATAGCAATGAGTTAGTAGAAGGCATGAAACTGAAAGTATGTAAGAAAGCAGATTGGATTAGAAGCAAAAAAGAACAAGAAAGTCTTCCCCCTAATACCTATATTTTCCATATTGTTAATCATGGAGAAACCTTGGGGAGCATTGCCCAAAAATACAAAAAAACGGTGGTAGAAATCCAGTCTTATAATAACAATGCCCTCTCTGCCTTGAGTGTAGGTCAGAGAATATGGGTAGGAAAGTTTTTTATGCAGTGCGGGTGCGAAAAGTAAATCCCTATCATTTATTAAACTAACTTGTACACTTACCAAAAAATGATATTTTTTAATCCAAAAGAATGATAAATTTGTATTTAAAAAGAAAAATATATGAAAATTAGCATACACAGAGCATTGGCAGAATTAAAGCTCATAGACAGCAAGGTGGCGAAACTTGTCAAAGAAATAGAACCTTTGGGTGTAAAACAGAAGGGCAAACTCATCAACCGTATTTATGATGAAGAAACTTTTTCGCAAAATGCCCAATCCAAGTTCCAATCCATCAATGATTTAATCACACAAAAAGTGAAAATCAAGTCTGCAATCGTAGAAGCAAATGCTAAGACCATCGTAAAAATCGCAGGCAAAGAAATGAGTATCGCCGACGCTATTACTTACAAAAGTGTAATGAGTTATAAAAAAACGCTCACCGAAGACCTCAAAACCAAATATGCAAGGGTAAAAGCTGATATGGAAAGCAAAAATCTCTTGGTGGAACAAAACTTGCAAAAAGTGTTAGAAGCTACTTTTGGCAAGGACAATGTAAAGATTAATAAAGAGGACTTGGAGTCGGTGCGTAAGCCCTTCTTAGAGAGTAACGAATGGCTACTGATAGACCCTCTAAAGATAGAAAATACCATAGAAAAATTGGAAAAAGAAATCAGTGAATTTGAAAGCGAAGTGGACGCTGTCTTGTCCGAAGCCAATGCTATTACACTGATAGAAATCTAAGATATTACTGACTATACGAAAATCACTTAACTCAACTCCCTTTGCTTCAAGGGTAATAGAAGCCTGTCCGCCATGAAATTAGGGCATGAAAACCAATATCTTTTCAGATACCAAAAACGAAAAGTTCAAAGTGAAAAGATAAAAGTTAAAACTTTAGAAGTTCAAGATTCTTTTTGTAAAATTTCAACATTCAAAAAGAAAAGTTTGTCCAAATCCAAGATAAAGTTTAACGCATTTTGGTTGAATGATGCTGTGATTTGTACTTGGCTGTATAGTCAGTTCTTTTTTCTGTGATTTTTTGAAAGAAATTATGCAAAAACTCATTCCCATTGCCGAAAAAATATGCCTTGAGGTGTTTGATGATACAGAACCTGACGATTGGCATGCTCCTATCTCCTTTTCTTTGGGAAATCAGGAATGGGTCATGTCTCTTGCCCAATTATCAGCAATGCCTTTGGTAGCAATAAAAGAAAAATTAGGAGAGGATATTTTCCATTATATCATTGAGAAGCAGGGATATTTACACCCCAAAACAGAATTTCAAACTTACGAAGGGTTATCTCAGCTTGCGTTGTATTATTTTACTTTCAGAAGTAAAGACAAGGATAATCAAATACTTATCGTATCAAGTTGTGGAGAATTCCAGCCTATGCGTTGGAAAGCATATATAGAAGGAATTTGGGAGATTAGAACTTAAACCTCGCACCAAAACCAAGCCCTAACCAATGTGGGCGGGACTGAAGGTGAGGAGAGTCATACACCGAACCCAAAGTACGGCGATAATTCAACTCTAAAAAAGTTCCAAATTGGGGAGATAGTTGGTACATCAGCCCAAGATTGGTAATGGTAGAAAAATTCAAGGTTTTGTACCTACCAAAATCATAAGTAGCTGAAGAATAAGTACCTGTGAGAGAGTTATTCAATAAAATATCCGTAGTAAAACCTGTAGAGGCAAACCAATTCAATGTTTGATTATCTGATTGATAGCCTATTTGTAGAGGAATGTACAGTTGTGATGTACTGCTATTAATTACATTTTTATAAGTTTTTGTTCCTCCCAAGGAAAGAATCAACAATTCTTTTACATCTAAGTCAATCTTATACCTGAAGGTATTAAAGCCTATTCCAGATTTGACGAACCAGTGTTTGCTGATAAATCTTCCCAATTCGATATTAATCGCTAATGAAGGGCTTAGCTTGATGTCATCACGAATTGCCTTGCCTACATTGGTACAATCAGAAAAATTTTGGAACGTACTATTCACAGCACTAATCAGTGGACTTGGTAAGTCTGGGGAAGTTACATTGAAATTGGTATTGTATTGATTATAGCCACCACTAAAGCCCAACCACCATTGCATATTACTTTTTTCTGCTTTTTTCTCGTCAATCTGTTGGATAGCAACTAACTGGAGTTGGGGCTGACGTTCTAAAGAGAAAGGAATAAGAATTGTTGGATTTGCCAAAGAAATCACCTCTCTTATTTCTATAATTGTCTTCGTGTTAAAACCTTCTTCTTTGGGAGTGGGATTTTCTATATTTTCTAAAAGAGCGTTTAGTTCCTCTTCATTCTCATAGGTTTCCTCTTTTTCTAAAAGATATTGACTGCCATTATCTATTACTTTATGATTATTTTCTTTTAGAATTACCACATTTTTCTTGTTGTTCTTAGGAATATCATTAGTCCTATCTATGAGAGCATTATTTTGAGATTTTGAAGTAATTTGTTCTTTTTCCTCAGTGTGATTAGGGATAGAGCTATCCTTCGTTGTAGAACTACCTTGTATATTTTTATCGTCTTGGGGTGCTAAATGATTGGAAGTTTCTGTGGCTGTTTTTGAAACAATTGCTTCTTGGTTTTGGTTTGAATAGTAAAGGAAACCGAGTAACAAGGCAATGGAAGCGGCAATACTGCTCACTCTAAAGCGAACGGTTCTCCATATCGCTACGGGCGGTTTTTGTATTGCTTCTTGAATATGCGCCCACATCTTCTCTTTGTGAGGAGTATCTAAGGAGGCATTTTCAAATGCTGACCTAAAGAGGTCTTCCATATGGTTGTATTCAGGTTTCATTATCTAACTTTCACCATCTCAAATTTTTTAAAAACATTAGGCATTTTGTTTTACTCTTATTTTTTCTTCTTCTTTTTCCAACATTTTTTGGATAAGGGTTTTAGCTCTTGCGTATTGCGATTTAGATGTCCCTTCGGAGATTCCCAACATTTCAGCGATTTCATTGTGCTTATAACCTTCGATAGCATACAAGTTAAAAACCATCTGATAGCCAGGCGATAACTGTTGAATCATTTTAAGTAACTCTTGGAAGTTATATGCGGCAAATACAATCTCTGCTGTAGGCTCATTGTGCATAGTATCCACATCTTCCATGTACATTTTTTCCAAGATTTTGCGATTTTGTTTTAATGCTGTATTAATGACAATTCGCTTTATCCAATAATCAAGCGAGGA
>JALOMS010000238.1 GCA_025455345.1 Thermoflexibacter sp.
ATGTTGATAATCTTGGTATTATGAACTTCTATGAGTTCAACCTTACGCCTCTACGAGGCTTAAAAATGTGGAGATTTTCTATATGCTACCAATATTTAATCCCTAACAGGCTTAGAATACATATTTATTTAAATAAGTTGTCTAATATCATTTTTGCTTGGAGATAAGAATATTATCTGCAAACTTAATTTCCTCTGATTGAGGCATTTGCTCTATTTTTACATTGGAAAGCAATACATTTTTGATGTGTTTTGCCTCTACCCCCACTATTTTCATACCTATTTTTCCTACTTTCTTAAATTGCAAATTATTAAGGTAAAATTGTTGAAAATCAGGAGGATAGTTCCCCCCGCGATAGCTATGATAATCCATTTGGAACAAAATACCTATATTTTTACAATTTTCAAAAGTCATATTGCGAACAAAAATATTTTTAATGCTTCCCCCCCTGTCCAAATTGCATTTGAAATTGATTCCGTTAGGCGTGTCAGAAGTTACGCAATTTTCCACAAATACATTTTGCACACCGCCCGACATTTCTGAGCCTATGCAGAAGGCATTGCCCACATTGGATTTAAACTTACAATTCCTAACTATCACATTTTGAGTACCTTTTCTTCCCCAAGCGTCATTGTCGCGACCTGCTTTGATAGCAATAGGGTCATCATCAGTATCAATGTCGCAGTTCTCAATCAGTACATCTTCGCAAGAGTCAGGGTCTATGCCATCGTCATTGGTTGTTCCTTTGCGAATAGTTAAGTTCCTGATAGTAAGATTTTTAGAAAATACAGGGTGAATAGTCCAAAAAGGGCTTGACTTTGCTGTAAAACCTTCTAACAAAATATTTTTACATTCATAAAACTCTATTAATGAAGGTCTTAGATAATGATTTTCACCAAAAACTCGCTTGTCTTCGGGTATCAAATCATTGCCCATCTGCCGCAAAATTTTCTTGTCATTGTCTTGGTTTTTGCCATTGTTGTCCTTTTTCCAAAGACTCCAAGTGCCTTCCGTTTGTCCGTCAAGCAAACCTTCGCCTGTAATTGCCAAATTTTCTTGCTGATACGCATAAATCAGTGGAGAATAATTGTAACAAACTGTTCCTTCCCAACGCACCTTCACTGCGGGAAGGTAGTCTTGTGGATTAGTCCCAAAGCGAATAACTGCCTCTTTTTCAAGGTGTAAGTTGGTATTAGAAAGCAGATGAATTGCTCCATTGACTATGTAATTTCCCTTGGGAACAAGGACTTTCCCACCTCCGCTTTCGTTGCAAGCCTTAATTGCCCTTTCAAATACTTTTTTATTATCCGTTTTTCCATCTGCCACTCCACCAAAGTCTTTGATATTAAATACTTTATCTTGAAAAATAGGCACTTTAATCCGTTCTAAAATAGAGGGAACACTTGCCCAACCCGCTTTTTCTTGTTGGCGCGCTGTTTTTAAGTCAAACTCCTGCTGTTGAGCTACTTTATTGGCTTGGCAAGCAAGCATTAAAAAAGATACAAATACAATTAATTTTCTCATTTACAATTGTTTACAAATTATAGTCATTAATCTGCGTCTGCGCCTTCTGCTTTTTTAGTCTTTTCTGTTTCAAAACTAAAATAAATTTGCATATTCGTTTTTACGGTTTCTCCTTCTTTGTAAGCAAGTGCTTTGACCTCATTTGCACCTTCCTTAAAATCCACTTTCCAAGTATAACTTTCTGATTTTAAACGCTTTTCTTGCGAAATTCCATTGACAAATAGTTCTACATTTTCGCAATTGCTAAATACTTCTATTTCTTGTTTTGCGCCTTTTTCGCCTGTGCGGTGCGTCCACGTATGCGAATTGATATACACCATAGGTTTGCTTGTCCATTGGCTTTGGTAAAAGTAATACACGCTCTTGGGTTTGCGGTCGTAAGTCATCATTCCTTTTTGGTTGATGTGTGGGATATTGCCAATTTTTGCCCAACTTGAAAAGTCAAACATATTCCAAAGTGTGCTTCCCAAGACCCAATCATTTTTACTGATATAGTCCCAATAGGCTTTATGAAAGGCAATTTGGTAACTTTCAGAATGGTCAAAACGCATAGGGCGCGACACGTGAAAACCGTATTTGCCCTCTGCGCCGTACTCACTGACCAATATTTTCCAATTGGGCTTGTCCTGATGTTCCTTGTCCATGATTTTTCCAAAACCGCTAAAAGTTTCCAACCCTTCATACACATCTGCGCCTGTGTACCAACCAAAATAGCGATTTCTACCCTGAATATCAGTAAGTTCCATTATTCTATTGTCCACCAAATCGTTTTGGGCTTGCACTGTTGGGCGGTAAGGGTCTAAGGCTTTTACTTTTTTAGTTACCGCTTCGGTACATTTTAACGCCCACTCAACCACATCTGGCGTAAAACTTTCGCGGTAGTATTCGTTACCCACGCCCCACATCACGATAGAAGGGTGATTTTTATCTCTTAATATCATTTCTTCCATCATTTTTTCTGCATTTTTTACGAAATTTTCTGTTCCCACCGAATTGACTACGGGAATCTCCGCCCATACCATAATACCCAGACTATCACATAGATACAGCTCGTAAGGGTGATGAGGATAGTGGGACATACGAATAAAATTGACCCCCATTTCTTTCATCAGTACATAATCTCTGCGTTTGGCAGTGCTGTCCATTGCCCAGCCTGTTCCGTAGCTATCTTGGTGAGCATTTACACCTTTGAGTTTGGTATATATATCATTGATAAAGAAGCCCTTATCTGCTGTAAATTCTATTTTCCTAAATCCAAAAGACTCGCTTTTTTCGTCTATTGCCTTGCCGTTTTCGTCATACATGGTAGAAACAATGCGGTACAAAATAGGGTTTTCTGGACTCCACAATTGCGGGTTTTTGAAATTTGTAAATACTTGGTTTACAGTGTCTTTCTTTTCAGCAGGCAGATTAACTTCCAAGACCTGCGAAAGTGCAATTTCGTTGTAAGGATTGATGAGATTGGTAACTAATTTGACTTTCTGATTGGTTTTACTTTTGTTGTTAAAAATAGTAGTTACCTCAAAATCAGCACTTTTAAAGTTTACATTTTGGGTGGTAATTTTGATGTCTTTGATGAAATATTGATTCCAAATCTCAAATTCTACTTCTCTGTAAATACCTCCTTGGAAATTGTAATCTGCGGTATGCGGGGGAATGTCAAAATCAAAGCGATTATCTACTTTGACGGCTAAAATGTTTTCTTTGTCAAGGAGCAAGTGTTCGTTTAGCCCAAAGTGAAAATCTGTATAACCGCCTATGTGCTTGCCCACATACTTGCCATTTAGCCAAATCTGTGCTACCTGATTTGCCGCTAAAAAGTTGATTTTGAAATGCTTATCTTTGTTTTCCGCAGACGATATTTTAAACTTTTTTCTGTACCAGCCCACTCCTCTCTTAAACATTTCAATAACATCAATGGTATCTCTGATATTTCGCAAGTCAAAGACTTTCATGCCATTCCAAGTATGAGGGAGGTTTACCTGTTCCCATTTTTTGTCATCAAAAGTCATGGTTTCCGCGCCTTGGGCTTCTCCAAAAAAGAATTTCCAATCTTGATTAAAAGGTATTTTTTTTCGTAAGTGCTTGTTTTCCTGCCAAGTAACTACTGTATATTCGGCAGGTGGAATAACGATATGAATAAATTTTGCTTCATTTTCATTCATTTCATATTCTAAACGGCGATTGGTTTTAAAAATCTCTTTGGGCAATTCAATGATTACTTTTTGCTTTTTAGGACTAACTACAAACAGGAAAGTTTCATTTTCTGCCACAAATTCACGCTGTAAACCAATGTGATAGCAGTTGGATTTGATTTTGGCGGTGATGTCGTTGGGGAAGTCCCTGCGTCTGCCGTTGGTGCGACTTTTTCCTGCTGTTCCTACCCAAGAATCGTAGTAAAACACGTTCCTTTTCTTGCCTTTGACGGTAGCATTAAAAATTCCTATCCAATTCCAATCTTTGGGCAAAGTAGGTGCAAATTCTAAGTCGTGTTTGGTGTCTTTTGCCTCCGTAAAGCCCAAGTAGGGTATTTCATAAACCGTTTTCCCAAGAATTTTTGTGTTTTCAGCAATAGAGGGAGTCAAAATCAATGTTTTATCTCCTTGCAAGCCTCCTAAAACAAGTTCTTGGGCAAAAAGGTGGCGAGATGGTAGAAATAAATGAGAGATGACAAAAGCAAAAAAAATAAGTGTCGTTTTTTTCATATAAAATGAAGATTTTAAAAGTATTTTTTAAAAAAAGCCTTGATAATCAAGAACTATCAAGGCTAATGCTACGGCTATGTAAAAATAAAAATAGATAACTTGCTTAAATAATTATAATTAATTGCTTCTTTATCAACCACTAAGACACGGGGTGTCCCACACCAAAACACTAAGGATTTTAGATATATTTTTAATGTATTTTTCAAATTTCTTCGTGATTTTGTGTCTTAGTGGTTAAAAATCAATTGCAACGGTGAATCGTTAGTTAAATTAGGCAAGATGTCTAATGAAATTATCTGATTGTTCCATCGCTGTTCTTGCACCAAGTCCCATCTGCTGTCCAGTCACCTGCGGCATTGCGGATAGCTCCTCTGAAACCTGCATTGGTAAACCAAGCATTGAAAGAAGAGGGGTTGAAACTAACCGTAGGTTCGGCAGTAGGGACAGGATTTCCTGCGCCAATCCCTGCAATAATATCTGTGGAATTGTTGAAAACTGCTTGTGAAAATACAGTGGCGTTATCCCTAAAAACTGTTCCGCGAATGTTAAAAGTTGCAGAATGAGCAAAGAAGCGATTGCCAGAAAGGTCTGTACTTGCCGTTCCGTTCTCTGCCCTAAACGCAAAATCGGGCATACTGGCAATGATAGAATTGGCTATGCGGTAGCCTGTGGTCGTATTGCGAATACGCACCCCATCTGCCGAGCCTATACCTGCCACATTCCCAGGTCCCAAAAGCGTCATATTGGTAATGGTTGGGTTGGAGCCATCTCTGCTTTCCAACTCTCCTCCATCGCGGTTCAGTGTAGTCATTGCTACCCAAAACTGCCCGAAGCCCGTGTAACCCACAAAGCCGTCATCATCAAGGCGATAGCCTCCGTCCACTGCGTCCGTAGTGAGTAAATATTTGGCTCTGGTTGTGCCACCATTGAAGCGGATTCCCTGCCCAAAAGACTTGAAAGATTGCAAATATTGGATAGTAGTTCCCGCGCCTACGGAATTGAAACGTATTGACCCTGTGGTGCTTAAATCTTGTGGGTCTCTGCCACCGTACTCCAAACGAATGTAAGAGAGCGTACCAGAGTTGTCATTGGCATTTTCGCGCGCTTTTCCGTAAATGTCCAGCCCCTGCCAATCTCCTGCGGCGGGAGCAGTCCCTCTCAGTACCTTGTCAGAAGTCATCAAAATGGGGCGGTCTTTGGTGCCTTGCGCTCTGATGAATGCTCCCGCAGGAATACGGAAAGTGGTAACAATTTGTGGATTTTCGGTATTGGCATAGATTTCTGTACCTGCTTGCAAGATAAGCGTCAGCCCTTCTTCTACGGTAAATGTTCCACGAATCATGTACGCCTGTCCTGCTCTTAGGGTATATTCGTCTATGTTGATGATAGTATTTGGCGACCCCGCAGGTGGCTCTAAGGAAATGACCTCGCGCCCCCCAATGGTTATTCTTCTTTCTAAAAATAAAGCTCCTACAACATTGATTGTAAAGTCTTGACGCTTAGATACTGTCCCTTGTTTGTCCGTTACCTCAAAAGTCAATTTGATGACATCGCCTTGTTTGGTGGTAGCAGGAACGGGATATTCATACGTAATATTGCTTGACAAAGGGTCTGTGAAATTGGTAATTTCAGTAGCAGGCGTGCTTGGTGCATTATTGATTGATTGCGTTATTTTTACACTTTGCAAACCTACGGCAGACTGAGCGGTAAGCTGAACGCGCGCCACTCCACCAGATACGCCTTGCCGACTGTTCCTTCCGTCTGTAAAAAATACTTGTGGTTCGGGAAATTTGTATTCAAAATCTTTTTTCTCACAACTACTCAAAATCACAAGCGTAAAAAAAGTAAGGTATAAAATATTTATATTTAATGTTTTCATTTTCAATGCTTTTTAAAATTTTAAGATATTGATTTACTTAAAAAATTGCTGTTTGGGGAATTAGAAGCTGTAAGAAACGCCAAATCTGTTCCACCAATCGTAATATTCTATGTTGCTTGGTCTTGACCTAATGCCAAAATACTCTAACTCTGGGCGATTGGTAAGATTGATAAATTCTGCATATACTCTGAATCCTTTGCCAATATTGTAAGAGGCTTGAATATCAAGCTGATAGCGGTCTGCCCTCCATGTATCAAAGTCGTTGGCATTGATTGTACCTACGGGACCTAAGCTACGAATCACGCCTCCGTTGAAGTTAAAAGCGGCTCTTGCGCTAAATCCTTTCCAATCGTAAGACAAGGCGAAATTGCCTGTGTGCCTTGCCTGCCCTGGCAGTCTGATGTTTTTGCGGTCAAAAGTAGAGGCTTCTGAGTGCGTAAAAGTATAGTTGGCATAGACCCCAATTCCTGCCAAAGCACCTGGCAAGAAATCTAAATTTGCTTGGATATTGATTTCTGCACCGTAGAGATTTGCTAACTCCCCATTTTGAGGTTGTTCTATGGTAAAATCAAGTGTAACTTGTTGGAATTCATTAGGATTGGCAGGATTCCTAATGTTCACTGTTCTTGGCTCTACAAAGTTGCGGTTAAAGTTGAAATCCGTAATTCTTTTATAGAAAACGCCACCTGAAATAATGCCTACATTTTTGAGGAATTTCTCAAACATAATGTCAAAATTGGTTGACCTTGCAGGTAACAAATCAGGATTCCCAAGGTCTATTTCTTGGTTTACAATACTGATTCTCTGCGTAGGAGCAAGTGCCACAAAGCTGGAACGCGCAAAACTACGAGTCAAGGCAACACGAAGATTGGTCAGTGGGTTTATGCTATATTTGACATGGAAATTAGGTAATAAAAAGTTAAAATTCCTATTCCCTGCCACTTCATTGATAGTTCCAGAAGTTACATTACTTCCATCTGCGGTTTCATACGCAAAAGCCTTGTAGGTTACATTGGTTCTTTCGTAGCGCAAACCTGCCAAAAACATGAATTTCTTAACGTTTAATTTAGCCATTGCGTAGCCTGCAAACACTTCTTCGTTTGCGTCATAAAACTGTGGTACTGACTGATTTAGGTTGGACTGCTCATCTCT
>JALOMS010000239.1 GCA_025455345.1 Thermoflexibacter sp.
CTCTTTATAGGTATTTGCCGTAGCAAAAGCAGTTTCTAAGCCAATAATCCCAAACTCTGCCAAATCAAATTCTAAGTTTTTGCTTTCCTCATCTTGGGGTTGGTGGTCAGAAACAATCACATCAATCGTTCCGTCTATCAATCCATCGATTAAAGCCTCTATGTCTTGTTTAGTGCGGAAAGGAGGTTTTACTTTCAAGTTCGTATCAAAATCTTTAAGGTCTTCGTCAGTAAAAGCTAATTGGTGTGCGGCAATATCACAGCTTACTTGCATACCTTTGGCTTTGGCTTCTCTGATAAGTTGTACTGATTGAGCAGATGAAATTCCTGAAAAATGGATTTTACCACCTACGTAACTCATTAATTGTAAATCCCTCGTTATTCCCATCTGCTCGGCAAGTGCAGGTATCCCCTTCATTCCTAAGAGCGTACTATGGATACCTTCGTGCATCATACCGTTTTTACTTAAGTTTTTCTCATCAGCATAATTCATCAAAAAACCATCAAACTGCTGTAAATATTGCAAGGTTTTTACAATTAGTTCGGAATTAGTAATTGGTTTGAAGCCATCGCTAAAGGCTACAGCTCCAGCCGAGTGTAAGTCATACATTTCTGTCATTTCTTCGCCTTTGAGGTCTAAAGATACTGCGGCAATCGGGAAAAAATCACACAATTTATTGGCAGTACGTTGGATTAAGAAATGCACACCTTCTTTGGATTGGGTAGGGAGAAGGCTATTGGGCAAGACCGCCACGCCTGTAAATCCTCCCGCCATAGCCGCTTCGCATGCAGACTCTATACTCTCTTTGTACTCCATACCGGGGTCAGGAACAGAGGCTCTCATATCAAACCAACCCACAGATAATGAGGCTTTTGTGCAGTCTAAAATTTGTTTGACTTCTATGGTTTCGTCTATAGGGCTAATAGCGGTAATCCAGCCATCTTTCAATGCGAGATTTGTCCTCTGGAGATGAAAAGGACTTTGACTATCAATAATTTGTACTGATTTGAGCAGTAAATCATTCATTTTGAAGTACCTAATTACTAATAAAAGACAATAAAATTGTTAAATAAAATTTTGCTTGCAAATATAATGCTTCTACTTGGAATCGTTTGTGTACTTTTATATTTTTACAAAACTTAATTATTATTTACACTATAAACTATTTTTAAAACAATGAAAATGAGCAAAATCAATATCTTACTTCTATTTTTTGTAGGCTTAGCATTTCTTACAGAAACTTATGCCCAACAAACACCACAGCCCAAACCTGAAGCTACCGAAGTCTGGGAGCCAGAACCCAAAGTAGTTACACCAGGCGAAGGAACAAAACCGCCCTCTGATGCCATCGTTTTATTTGATGGTAAAGATTTTGCAAATTGGGTAAGCTCCAAAGATGGTAATACCCCTAAATGGGCAATCAAAGATGGGGCGATGGTGGTAGAAAAAGGTACAGGTGATATTCAGACCAAGCAAACCTTTGGAGATTTCCAACTACATATAGAATGGAGAACTCCTGACAAAGTAGAAGGTGAAGGACAAGGACGTGGCAACAGTGGCATATTTTTGCAAGAAAGATATGAATTACAAGTGCTTGATTCTTACCAAAATCGCACTTATTCGAACGGACAAGCGGGGAGCTTTTATAAGCAAACGATTCCCTTAGTAAATGCGTGCAAAAAACCGGGTGAATGGCAAGTCTATGACATCATTTATACTGCACCTCGTTTCCGTTGGAATGGCTCTTTGGAATCCCCAGCCAGAGTAACGGTAATCCACAATGGGGTTGTTGTCCAAAACAGTACGATTATTCATGGCACTACTGAATACATAGGAGTCCCTAAAAACATAGCGCATGGCAAGGGCGGCATACGTTTGCAAGACCATGGAAATCCAGTAAGTTATAGGAATATTTGGATTAGAGAATTGTAATTAGTAGCAATACTAAAAAGTATATTAACACAAATACTTGACTGTTAATATGTTACAAATTTTTTAAACAAAAAATGCTATCGTACAAAAAACTAAAAAAGCCATGCCCAAAGAGCGTGGCTTTTTTCATCGTCAAATTAATTTATATAAAAACTTAAACTTTTATCTTACAATAACAAATAATTGTGCCAAAAGTTAAATTTCAACTACAAATTTAGCACATATTTAACACAATATAAAATCTTATCCTAACATTTTTAAATTTTTTTTCAAGTAACTTTTTATTTGTCTTTCAAAATAATTGCAAGAATTTTCCTAAAATTTTTAGAGCTTAGAAGAAATGCTAATGATTAACTTCTAAAGTAGAAATCAATAGAATAAGTAGATTGTTTTGTTAAAAAAACTAATTTTGGCTCATATTTAAAAAATTGAAAAACTTAACTACCTTAATTTTAGTTTTATATCAGAACACATAATATTCATAAAATATGTTAGGTATTTCACCACAGAATAATATTGACGAGAAAATTTATAAAGAAAAACTTAGTTCAGCCGTAGTTTTGCAAACTCCTAAAGCCGCAAAATTACTTGCTTACTGGCTAATGGGTCTTTTTTTGACTTTCTTCGTTGTTTTGTTTCTTCCTTGGCAACAAAACATCAGGGCTGATGGGGAAGTTACTGCGCTAAGACCTCAAGATAGACCTCAAACCGTCGAGTCTGCGATTGCAGGAAGAATTATTAGATGGAGAGTGGTCGAAGGACAGTTTGTTCGCAAGGGGGATACTATTTTACATCTGGCAGAGGTCAAAGAAAAGTTTTTTGACCCTAACTTATTAGTAAGATTGGAGGAGCAAGTAAATGCTAAGGGAGATGGTATCAAGGCGTATAAAGCCAAAATGCTTGCACTTACTAATCAAGTAGCCGCTTTAGAAAGTGGCTTAGAACTGAGCCTATCCAAAGCAAGAAACAAGCTACTACAAAATCAATTCAAACTTATCAGTGATAGTACGGACTGGGAGGCTGAAAAAATCAATTTAAAAATAGCTAAAGACCAATTGGTCAGGGCAGAGGAAATGTATCAGAAAGGCTTAGTTCCATTGACTACATTAGAATCACGACGACTCAAAGTCCAAGAAGCCAATGCTAAGACGATTTCTTTAGAAAATAAAGTGCTTTCGGCAAGAAATGAAATACTAAATGCACGCATAGAATTAAATTCATTACAAGCAGATTATGCGGATAAGATTTCTAAAGCACAATCAGACTACAGTTCTGCACGTAGCTCTTTGGCTGAAGGAGAGGGCGATTATTCTAAACTCACGCTTGAATATGCCAATATGAGGATTAGGAACGAGCAGTATCACCTCATAGCTCCCCAAGATGGGTACGTGGTAAGAGCCTTAAAAGCGGGCATAGGAGAAACCATCAAGGAAGGTGAAGCTGTGGCTACTATTATGCCTGACAATCCTTATACAGCAGTTGCATTGTATGTCAAGCCTATGGACGTACCTCTTTTATCCATTGGTCGCAAGGTGCGTTTACAATTTGAGGGCTGGCCTGCTTTACAGTTTTCTGGGTGGCCCAGCGTTTCAGTAGGTACATTTGGGGGGCGAATCGAAGTGATAGATGCCGTAGATAGCAAGGCAGGAAAATACCGTATCTTGGTAAGCCCAGACCCAGAAGATGATACTTGGCCTATCCAACTCCGACAGGGTTCGGGTGCGCTTGGTTGGGCGATGTTGGACGATGTTCCTATTTGGTTTGAAATTTGGCGACAGCTCAACGGCTTCCCGCCAAGCCTAAAAGACCAACCTGATGACCTTATTTATGGCTCTAAGGAGAAAAAAGATAAGCAAGATAAAGAGAGTAAAGACGAAGAAACTTATTAAGTACAAAAATAAAAATATATTTAATTGCCTGATAAACAAGTATATGCTTATTTATCGGGCAATTAGTTTTTTTAGTAAAATCCATCAGAAATTTGAGATAGCATAAAGGATTATTTTGCTACAATTTCAAACTCAGTACGTCTATTTTTACTTCTTCCATCGTCAGTTGCGTTGGTAGCAATAGGCTGACTCATACCAAACCCCTTGGAAGATAATCTGTTGGCTTGTATTCCTTTTTTAATAAGATATTGTTTCACACTTTTTGCCCTATCTTCAGAAAGTTGCTGGAGATAGGTCTGCGTTGCCTTGCCTAATCCATCGTCTGTATGTCCGTAAATCGCAATTTGGAGTAGGGGATTGGCTCTAAGAAAACTTACTAACTCATCTAAGGTTTGGTGAGAATTATCGGTAAGCTCTGCGCTATTGGGCTGAAAAAAAACCTGTTGGAGGGTGATTTTTTCATGCACTTTTAGTTTATTAATGTCCCAAGAAGGATTCTTTTCTGTATTGATTTCAATGATTTCTATCTCATTGTCATATCCACCATAACGGACTTTGTCCCCATAGCCTTTGTAAGTAACTCGTTTGCTATCAACCCCATAGCTAATCATTTTTTCTGCAATTTCCTTGCTTCTCTGGTCGGTAGCTTCTTGTGGGTTTACCTTGCCCTTGTCCTCAAAAGGAACGCCATGAGCATTGATACAGACAGAAATTCCTTGATGTTTTTTTAGAAATTGGGCTAATCTTTCCAACTCTATTTCTACGTAATGCTGATAATCATTTTTACCATTTTTATAATGAACAAAGTGTAAAAGCCCACTTTTTGCTCCTTTGGCAATAGGAGTAAGCCTAATATCGACCTCACTGACTATTTTCTTCCAAATCTTTGCGGCTTTGGGCAAATAGACTTCATTTTCAAAAAATGCGTAGTGGTAATTTGAAGAATCTATACGCACCTCAAATCTACCTTCTGGCTCACTTTGGATATTTGTTTCTTTATTTTCAGCAGAAATCAAGGAAATATTGGTCTGGACACCTTTTTTGGTAGTTTTGTCCGTAGCTTGCCCTCTTACTACTAACTTATCAAGGGTAAAGGGAATAAGCTCAATATGAGGAGGAAGCAAAAGAGAATCTTGGACAAGTTCATCACAAGCATTTGCTTCTTCGCTTACACACACATCATCTATCAGATAATATGAATCATACGAGATATTAAAATTAAAGGATTTTTTCTCATGCAAATAATTCATTTCCAATTGATTAGTTTGGGAGAAGCACCCAATTAATATGTATTTTTCTCCTCCTTGGGCAGTATATTTGCCTTCTACTTTTGTCCAATGTTCTTTATCTACCAAAAAACGCTTATCTTTATTGATAACTTGTGGTTTGAAGGGAAGATTGATAGAGAAAGAATCAGGATAAACCACTTTTTTTTCAGAAAAATACAGCCCCAATTGGTGGATAGCAATGTCAGATTTGTCCGATAAGTTGCACCAAAAAGATACATGGTACGTCTTTCCTTTTTTAAGGGGAGAAGTCAAGCGACCAGACAAATATTCTTTGTAGTTGCCGTCTTTCTTGAAAAGGGTCGCAAATACGTAAATACCCGCATAAGCCTTACCAGAACGAGCATATTGGAATCCATTGTTATTGCTTGGCATTCCCCACATCAATGATTTCTCATGCAATAATTGTTTTCTGTCGCTGATAGTAGTATCAAAGCAAGCATGAAAATAATCTGCTGTACCTGTTTGTGAAGGACAAGTCCAATCTTCTACTTTGGCGAGTTTGAGAGAAGGAATATTGAATTGGATTTTGCTTAGTTCTTCGCGCGTAAGGCAGTGTTCGTAAGTTTCAAAAGATGGATTCGAAACTAAGTTTTGGGCATTTGAGTAAGTACAAAGGCAGAAATAGCTAAAAATAAAATACAAGAGATTTGAAATATTTTTCTTCCAAATCTCTTTGTAAAACCATTTAAAAACGGAGATGATAAGATACAAATTTCTCGTTTTTTCAATGTCCATAAGCTTGTTTTACAGTTTAGTAAAAGCCTTGGGATACTGTATGACTAAGTAATTCAATGCGGCTTTGATATTTGATTTCAAAGACTTATCTGTTGGTATAATCCATTGATTGTATTGGTCTTGGCTAATTCCATGATTGCTATCTTCGAAGCTGACCATATTGCCTACTGCTTGGAAAGATTCTTGGTTGCTTGCTAACTCCACTTTTGCTTCTAAGAAATTAGAAGATGACACTGCCCACATATATCCCTTATTTTGGGCATGAGGAATGATGATACTGCGATAGGTACTATCTTCTTTGATTTTTACCTCGCCACTCATCACCAAATTGGACTCGTTATTAGCCACTGCATAAACTTGCAACCTATATTTTTCGCTGTTTTTATAACGCATTGCCTTGTAAAAATAATAAATATTTTTGCGTTGGATACCATTAGAAAACCAATATTTACTATCACTTACGAGGTTAAAATAGTATTTTTTGCCTTCTGCGCCAAGCCAAGTTTCTGTATCTACGTAGTATTTCATATTTTCAACGTCTTCCGCAAAGGGATTTTCTCCAAATACATCTTGCAATACTTTCACACGCAATAAGCCTAACAACATATTTTTCTTTCCAGTAGCAAAGCCTTGTTTGGCTTTGAGTTGCATGAAATATTGCTTACCTTCCTCCACGCTTTTAAACTTGCGCTCGCTAATAATCCTTTTTTCCTCAATTGTATTTTTGTCATCAGGAATAGCGGTTGCCATAGGTTTGTCCCCCATGCCTGCGGCTGTCAAACCAACCATTTGCGAAAGTTCTTCTCTTTCTACTGCGGGAACTTTTTCGAATATCGCTCTAAAATTTGCTCTAACCTCTTGGTCTTCTGGGTTTAGCATTTGAATTTTTGCCAAATCCAGAGCGGCTTCTCCGTATTGATTATTGGCAGAAAGTAGATTTGCTCTTTCTAAAAAATAGTTTGCCTGCTTTTCATCTAAAATAATTGCATTGTCCAAATCACTAATTGCTTGTTGCTTATCGCCTTTGGCTTTTTTTATCATTGCGCGTTGGAAATAGAAATCTGCATTCATGGGCATGGCTTTGATAGCCTCGTCGAGGTCTTTCAAGGACTCTTTATAAAACTTCATTTCTCCATAAGAAAGTCCGCGATAATAACGCGACATGATGTGTGTAGGAGTTTTGGCAAGCACCTTTCCCAATTGGGTAATTGCTTCTTTGTAGTTCTGTGCCTGATATGCTTTTTTTCCAGCTTCGTACTCTTTCGTATTTTGTGCCTGAGCAAAAAATGCCAATGAGAAAAGTACAAAACTTGCAATAATATGTTTAAGCAAATTTTTCTTTGTTTTTTTCATGTCTTTTTGATTTTCAGGGTAAAAGATTATTTATTTTATT
>JALOMS010000240.1 GCA_025455345.1 Thermoflexibacter sp.
TGCTTCTATCCTCTTTTCCCCCCCTCCAAGTCTTACCTTATCATACTTACTTCTAAGCCTGAACAGTAACTGCTTGATATGGTCTTCATTCTTGTTAAACTCTAAATTTATACTCATTGGCTATTACTAAATAGTTAATTATTATGTAGTTAGACAAAGTCTATTTATTTATTTTTTTCTAATGAGGCAATTTATTTCTAAATTTCCCATATACCCAAGTTCCTGCAATAGCACTAAGTAATGTAACACTGATGATTCCAAATCCATTGCCAAGTTGGGCAAAAAGGGGACCTGGACATGCGCCTGTAATAGCCCAGCCCAAACCAAAAATTAGCCCTCCATAGATTTGCCCTTTATTAAACTGATTGGGGGGAATCATAATTTTTTCACCATAAATAGACTTGATATTCAGCTTTTTAATCAATTGCACAGCGCATAAACCTACTACTACCGCAGTACCAATAACACCGTACATGTGAAAGGAGGTCAGATGAAACATTTCTTGTATGCGAAACCAGCTAATAATTTCTGCCTTGACAAAAACTATCCCTAAAACGATTCCACCTATCATGTATTTAAAATTGTACCACCAAGGATGTTGTAGGGCAGATTCATTGGTACAAACGGTATCTGAGTGGCGAATATCTGTGTCGATAAGTTCTTCTATTGCAGTATTTTTCATTGTATAGTATCTTAGTTTGTATTTTTTGAAAATTTATTTTGGCTAACTAACTCCTGCCTTTAGAGCAATTGAGTTTGTGAATTGAACAATATATAAATATTATTATAAAAACTTGAAAATCAAGGGTAATAATAGATTAGCAGAAATAAAACCGCCTACCAAAAAACTAATTGTTGCGATAAGTGAGGACAACTGTAAATTGGACAAGCCCATGATAGAGTGCCCTGAAGTACACCCTCCCGCATAACGAGTTCCAAACCCCACTAAAAAACCACCTAAAACAAAGAAAATCAAACTTTTAAGTGTAAAAAGATTTTCCCAATTAAAAATCTCTATGGGCATGAGTTGGCTAAAATCATTGATGCCATAGCCAGCTAATATTTGGCTGGTACTTTCGGAAACTTGGACAGGTTCGGGATTTTGAAGGAACAAATGTGCTATCAATCCTCCCAAAAAAATTCCTATCACAAAAAACAAATTCCAAATTTCTTTCTTCCAATCATATTTGAAAAAAGGAATATTGGCAGGAAAACAAGCGGCACATACATGCCTCAAAGAAGAAGAAATACCAAATCTTTTGTTTCCCAAAATAAGTAGCGTAGGTACAGTAAGTCCTATTATCAGACCTGCCACAGACCAGTGCCAAGGCTGCCTTAAAAGTTCTAACATTTTTATTTATATGTAATTAATTATAGGTTAGAAAGTATCAAATCGCAATGTTTTATATTTGTTAAGATGCTATAATATTTCTTTTAGGATATATAAGCAACTGATAATGAGCTAAAAATACTAAAAAGCCAAATTACTTATTATCAAAAAATGCTTACAAATATAGAGATTATTCTAAGTAATTATGAATTATAAATTATGAATTGTGTGTAAGTAAGTAATTGTGCATTTTTATAGTAAAATACGCTTTAGCGTGTATAAAATGAATAACAGTCATCATTGGTTTCATCAAAGCAATGCTAAAAATCTGCTTATTTTTTCTACATCTTTCAGCCCTGCATTTATTTCAAATTTGCTATTAATATCTAAAGCATGAATATTCAAGTGTTTTAAGGCTTTAATTTCTTCGTGATGATGTATATCGAGTCCTCCACTTAAGAAAAAAGGAATCTCATTATCATAGTTTTCCAATATTCTCCAATCGAATGTCAGACCGTTGCCACCCAAATTCTTGCCTTTGGTATCGAAGAGGAAGTAATCTACCAAAGGTTTGTAATCTATGAGTTGGGAGAAATCGAAACCTTCTCCCATAGAAAATACTTTGATAAATTTTACGCTTATCTGTGCCTCCGAAGACCTTTCGCGTAACTCACTACAAAATTCTGCCGTTTCGTGTCCATGTAATTGCACCAAATCTAAATCATATTCTTTTACTTTTTCTATCATAAATTCTAAAGAATGATTGACAAATACACCTACGTATTGTGTTTTGCTTTCATTCAGCGTTTTGATACGCATGAGTTCTTTTTGAAAATTACCTACATATCTTGGGGATTGTTGGTAAAATATAAAACCGATGTAGTCTATGCCTAAAGCGACTACATCAGTAATATTTTGTGGTTCTCTCATTCCACATACTTTAATCTTCATGGTTTTGATATTTCCTCTTATATTTTGATTCTCAATAGCTATTTCTTCAAAAATGCGGCTGAAGCAGAAGAAAGCAATCCCGCCACTGAGTTCATTACGAAGCCTGCACCCTTGTCTATGAGTGCTTTAGCTTGTTCCGCATTGCCAGCTACTGTGCCTACCATCAATCCTGCATTGAGAACTATCTCAAAGATTTGGTCTATGACTTTTTTTACCTCATCATGCGCTGGGCTGTCATAAAATCCCATTGACATTGCCAAATCTCTGGGACCTATAATAAAGCCATCAACTCCTGCTACTTTTACCATTTCAGGAAGGTTTTTTACGGCTTCCATGTCCTCTACTTGAGGAAGTACCAAAGTATTAGCATTTGCAAAATTCACATAAGTAAGTTGGTTCATCTTTCCTAAGAGATAATCAGCCGCTCTGACAGGACCCAATCCTCTTTCGCCCACGGGTGGATACTTCACTGCTTTTACCAAATGCTCTACCTCTTTGGCGGTTTGTATGCCAGGCATCATGATGCCCATCACTCCAGCATCCAAGTATTGTAAGATAAGTTTGGCATCGTTAGAGCGCACACGCGCAAGAGGAGTCGTACCACTAATTTCACACGCACGAATGATATTGATAATATCGGAGGTACTTACCTGCGAGTGTTCTCCGTCAATCATAAAAAAATCATGCCCTGCAAATCCCAAAATCTCTGCCACCGTAGGGTCAAGCACATTGGAAATAACACCAAATACAGGCTGTTTTTCAGCAATTTTCTTTTTAATTATATTTTCTTTCATATTCTGCTATTTTGATTTAGAAGTCAGTATCTGCCTTATCTAATTTTAATTCTTGAATCCAGATATTGCGATAGAGAACATTATGTCCTTCTGCTTGGAGTTTGAGACCTTCTGGAGTATCAGTAATTCCTTTTCCTCCATCATTCCCACCATCTACGCCCGAATTAGGACCTCCCCATACTTGGTTAATTACTTGATTTGTATGTACTTTGATTCCATTAAAATAGACTGTTACCATTGCTTTTTCTACCAGTTTGCCATCTTTAAAGCGAGCGGCGCGAAATACAATATCATAAGAGTTCCATGCTCCTACGCCTTTGTAGGCATGGTAGGGTGAGTTAGTTTCATTGATAACTGCTGCCATACCATGTTTGGTGCTATCTCCATCAAGTACCTGAATTTCATAGCGATTTTGTAGGTAAACGCCGCTATTACCGCCTTTTTCTTTGATAAAAAACTCTACATGCAGACGGAAATCTCGGAATTTTTTCTTAGTTACGATGTCTGCTGAGCCATATTTGCCACCTGTGGCGGCAGGGTCATTGCTATTCATTATCGTTCCTGCATCGACGGGGTCATTCTCTATCATCCACTTGATAGGAAGAGTAGCCGCCAAACGCGGACTTTTCCAATAAGTCCATTTTTTGTCTAACATTTTGCGCGAGCCATCAAAGAATATTTCTGCGCCTTTGGGTGCTTTAGTCCCTACGCCTACTTGAGAGTATGCGCCTGAAAAACAGATAATTACCAATAAAACCCCTAACAGGTTTATTCCTAATGATTTGATGAGAGATTTTTTCATTTTCTTTGAGTATATAATTTTAAAAAATAATTTTATTACCTTATCAAGGATAATTTCACATCTAATTTAGAGTATTCTCTGTTTGATTTCCTAACTTTTACAGTGCAAAATGTGCTAAATATTCAAAATTTACTTTTGAGTAGTTTCTTCTATTACTTTTTGCACTTTTGAAGGAAGGAGAGGTTTAGTCTTGAAAGCGAGGCGATAGGCGACAAAATAATTAAAAATTAGGCGCGCATTTCTATTGGTAGTACCAAAACCGGGTAAGTCATTTGCCAATAATCTATCCTCTCCCTTGATATTTGACCTAATCATAAGCCTTGCATGATAGCCAAAAAACAATTGCTTCCATACGTTTACTCTTAGCCCCAACGTAAGCTCGACCCAAGAGGCAGTGAGATTGGATTCTTTGATACTGCCTACAAATCTTTCATCAATAGTTACAAATTGGTCGCCGACTTGAACATTTCTTGGGGTAGGATACCCCCACGCTTGGTTGGCTCCCAAAAATTCGAATTCATGGTCAAATCTCGCACTCCCATATCGGAAGCCTATGGTCATAGCCTCGTCTTTGAAATTGCGATGCATGAAGTTGTAGTCTGCCCCGATTCTGAAATAAGAGCCTGTATTTTTGTAGGTAAAACCTGTAAAAAATAAGCCTTTGCGATAGCGTTCTACACGGGAATAACCATAGTCAAAAACTGCAAAAAACCTATTCTGTGCGAAACTAACATCTACTGAGGTTTCATAACGTTGTTTGATTCTATACTGTTCTAAAGGTTTATCCGCATTAAAAGGGCGAGAAGGCACGACGAAATTGTCAAAAATAGGATAAAAAATATCAAAGCCAAACCGCACTCCTTCCACTGTAAATTTAAAAGGTTTTTTGTATTTTTTCTCTTTTTTTAAGCTATCAGGAATATTCTTATTGGTAGAATCTTTGGAAACTTCTGAGAGTCTATTGTTGTTGTTTTGGGCAATGACATTATTTTTGATGAAAATAATTAAAACTAAAAACCAGCAAATGATGAGTATTTTATACATAGTATCTAAAAGAAAATGCGAATATTTAAAGTATCATTGATATTAAGGCTATTTTTGAATACAAAAGCAGACTGAATAGTCGTTTTGTTAGGGGATATGGCTAATTCATCTACTTTTTGGTCGTATCCACAGTTAGGAGCAATGACAGAAAAAATGCGATTATAAGATACTTGTAGCGTATCTCTAAATTGTATATTGTCTGTGAAATTGTTCCGTCTAAAAAACACATAATAAGAGCTATTATTGTCTGTGGGGTTGATAGGAAGAGAAAGCGTATCTATGCCAGTGAGATTACTGACAGGTCTTCGGTAAAGCGTACCTCTTTCCGTCCTTACGGAGTCGATGATAAACCTCGTAATCCTATCTCTGCCATCATTTTTACCCTTCTGCCTATAAAATCTCACTTTGATAAAGGTCGAGTTTTTACTGGTGAAGGTACAATCTTCACAACTCACTAAGAAGGAAATGCTAAGTAGCAAACAACAATGAAGGAAAAAATACTGTTTGATGTATGAGCCTACCATTATTTGAGATTATGTTGAGTAAATATTTTTATATATGACGCAAAAATAGGAACTTTGTCAATAAAAAATAAAGGCATCGAGTTAAAAGAATACAATATAAGCTAAAAGCTATTAAGCAAATCTCATGGAAAGAGAAAGATTCACAAGAAATATATTTAGTCAAATAGATTGGTTTACAATAAGTTTGTATTTTTTGATGGTGTTTATCGGTTGGATAAATATCTATGCCGCTATTTATGACCCTGACCCACTTACTCACAAGAGTATTTTTTCTCTCTCCTCGAACTCTGGTAGGCAGTTTTTATGGATTATGCTATCTATGGTGATTATCCTATTTATTATGCTAATGGATTTTCGCTTTTATGATACTTTCGCTTACCCTATTTTTGGGGCTACTATCTTGCTTTTACTTGCTGTATTATTGTTTGGTACGGAGATTTATGGGTCTAAGTCATGGTTCAAAATTGGTAGTTTTAGCATACAACCCGCCGAATTTGCGAAAGTAGGGACTGCTTTGGCTGTTGCGCGTTTTTTGGGAGAGACCAACAAGAAAACCGAAAAACTAATGGACTTTATTTTACCATTTTTCATCATCATTATTCCAGCCTTACTCATTATCAAACAGGGAGATACAGGTTCTGCCTTGGTGTTTTCTTCTTTTTTATTAGTTTTCTATCGCGAAGGCTTCCCACAACAGTTGGTCGTCATTGGCTTAATCATCGTTGTTTTGTTTATATTGACTTTGATTTTCCAAGAAAAATATTTATTAGAGCTTATTCTTAGCATTACAGCTTTGGGTTTGGTATTTATCTTTGCGGGAAAAAGGAAGTGGCAAAGAGTTTTGATTATCACTATATTAACCCTCGTCTCCGTAGGTCTAATATTAAGTGTTAATTTCTTAGTCAATAAATTAGAACCACACCAAAGGGAAAGAGTACAAATCATAGCCAAGCTCATGTCCAATACAGAGCTAACAAAAGATGAAAAAAGAGGTATTGCCTATCAAACAGAGCAATCCAAAATAGCGATTAGCGCAGGTGGTTTTACAGGCAAAGGATTTTTGGAAGGGACACAAACCAAATTTGATTACGTACCGAAACAAAGTACAGATTTTATTTTTTGTACGATTGGGGAGGAGCATGGCTGGCTTGGTAGCCTACTGATGATTGGCTTATTTATTGCTTTTTTGAATCGCCTGATTATATTGGCAGAGCGTCAGAAATCGCGATTCTCAAGGATTTATGGATATACCGTAATGTCTATATTTTTGTTCCACTTTACCATCAATATTGGAATGACCATTGGTCTTTTTCCTGTAATTGGGATTCCCTTACCGTTTTTTAGCTATGGAGGTTCTTCTTTATGGGGTTTTACCATTTTGCTGTTTGTGATGATTAAATTAGATGCCCACAGAAAGCAACTGATTGTCAGGTACTAATATTTTATTCTCAAATCAATAAGGAGAGGGGCTGACACTCGTCCATCCGCCATCTATCACCAGACTTTGTCCTGTAATGTGTCTTGCTTTGTCAGAAACCAAAAACAATGCTGCCTCTGCTATATCTGTTACTGTAGCAGGTCTGCCCATTGGGGTAATTCGCGACCAAGTAGCTTCGTAGTCTTTATCCCCCAATGTACGCTCTGTCAGCGTAGCCCCAGGAGCGATTGTATTTATATTGATGTGATAACTCGACAGTTCTATGACCAAGTTTTTAGCTAACATTTCCAATGCCGCCTTGCTCATGCTATACGCCGCTAAGTTCTTGTGCGCTTGATGTCCTGTTACTG
>JALOMS010000241.1 GCA_025455345.1 Thermoflexibacter sp.
CGTTGTGGAAAAAAATTTTGGAAGAACCTAACCAATTTTTATTGCTTCGCCAGACGCGAACCTTAGAACAGAAAGAAGGATACAAGCCTCTCAATCAAAGTGATACATTGTATAATGGCGTATTCAAAACTCGTTATGCGGGTTCTCCAGACCAGTTGTATTTGCGTTATAGAGTAAGTCATGCCAAAGATTTTAGTTTGGGTTTTACCTTTGAAAAAGATGCAGGAGAACGCTTTGATTGGAATTCAAATCAAAGACAATATGGATTTGATTTTTTATCGTACCATTTTACAGTTTTTAATCGTGGCAAAATCAAAGCATTGGCATTAGGAGATTACCAAATTCAAATAGGGCAAGGGTTGCTATTATCTGCGGGTTTTTATGTAGGCAAGGGAGCGGAAACTACGGCAACTATTAGGCGCAGTAGCTTGGGTATCAGACCTTATACTTCTGTGTTGGAGAGTGGTTTTTTGAGGGGAGGCGCGCTCGCTTATCAAGTAGGCAATTTGGAAATTACTACTTTCTTCTCCAATATCAAACAAGACGCTAATGTGGCAAGCATAGGAGCGGACACGCTAAGCGAAGAAGACGCTTTTGCCAATGCTATCATCAGAACAGGCTTGCATAGGACACCCAGAGAAATCACCTCAAAAAATCAAGTGAATGAATTTACATCAGGAGCTAACATTGCTTATAAAAGTAAAAATAAAAATCTGGAATTAGGCGTAACTGCCTTACAAACAACCTTTAATGCAGATATTATTCCTTTGGACAGATTGTATAATAAGTTTGAGTTTAGTGGAAAAAATAATTATAACATAGGTTTTCATTTTAATTATTTATGGCAGAACTTTAATTTTTTTGGAGAAATGGCAAGTTCTAAGAGTGGAGGGAAGGGCTTAGTCAGTGGGTTTATTGCGACTTTGACTTCTAAAATAGAGTGGGCAATGCTTTATAGACAATTTGATAGGAATTTTCATAGCTTCTATGGAAATGCTTTTAGTGAAAATACAAGAAATATCAATGAGAGTGGAATGTATATGGGCTTGAAATTCAAACCAAATCGGCAATTTACGTTTTCTGCTTATTATGACTATTTTAAGTTTCCATGGCTGAAATTCTTAGTAGATGCTCCCTCAAATGGATATGAGTTTTTGAGCAGAATTTCATACCAACCTACTAAAACAATCTTACTTTATGCACAATTCAGGCAAGAAACCAAAGGAAGGAATTTGGAAGGAAATTTGGCGAGATTGGACTTTGTAAGTCCCTCTACCAAAAGGAATTATCAACTGAATGTAGATGTTAAAGCCACAGACTTTCTGACCTTGCGTTCGCGAGTACAGTGGAGTACCTATCAGCAAGAGGGCGGGCTTCTGACAAGTGGTTATGCGATTATACAAGATTTGACCTATGACAAAGCAAAGTGGAAATTTAGTACGCGTTTTGCCATTTTTGATACAGACGATTTTGAAAATAGACAATATGCCTTTGA
Source organism: Thermoflexibacter sp. (assembly GCA_025455345.1). Lineage (GTDB taxonomy): Bacteria > Bacteroidota > Bacteroidia > Cytophagales > Thermoflexibacteraceae > Thermoflexibacter. The sequence continues at coordinate 1,496 of JALOMS010000241.1, forward strand.
GAAAAATGTTTTGTATGCTTTTGCTGTACCAGCCTATAATGGCGTAGGATTTCGTAACTATTACTTATTTCAGTATAGTTTGACCAGAAAGATAGATGTGTGGGTGCGGTATGCTTATACGACTTACAGGAATCAAAAAACGATTAGTTCTGGTTTAGAGCAAATTCAAGGCAATCAGAAAACAGACATTCATTTACAGATGAGGATAAAAATTTAATTTTTTGATAACCAGTTACTTAAATGCAAAAGATAAAACTGAAATCTGAAAAATCTCAATTTTATCTTTTATCAAGTAGCCCATCAAAATCTTTAGATTTACCAACCTATTCCGTAGTCTTCTCCATGATTGCTTGACCCACCCCAAAAACTACCGTGAAGCCAGTCGAAGTAAATAGCATTTACGGGTCCACTGGTGCGGTCTTGATAGGTGATTTTATAACCCATCTGCGCTAATTCTTTCCTTACCCAAGTAGGCATAGCACTATTGAGTGTAAGCGAACCTACTGCTTTTTCATGCTTCCCAAAGCTGGAATACATTTGATAGGTTTTAAAACTGGGAGCTTCGCAGGCTTCTTGGACAGTCATGCCAAACTCTACCATATTGAGAAAGAATTGAATGAGTAGTTGGTCTTGCTCATCTCCAGCTTGCTTTGCAAAAGATAAGAATGGCTTACCGTCTTTGAGGGCAAGACTGGGCGTAAGTGTTACTCTTGGTCGCTTGCCCGGAGCAACCACATTGAAAGGATTTTCCTTCTCATCTAATACAAAAGATTGCATACGCTGGCTCATGCCTATGCCCGTATTTCCAGCGATACAAGCAGGCACCCAACCCCCGCTTGGCGTAATAGATACTACCCAACCTTCTTTGTCTGTGGCTTCTATTGAAGTTGTCCCTGCGGCAAAATCTTCTAAAAACTGTGCGTCTAAGGAATTATTAAGGTTTTTGAGTTGCGCTGTTCCCCATTTATCTAAAATAGAAACAAAAGGATTGGTCTTGCCCTCGAAAGGGTAGGGGTCGCCCGGTTTGGCATTAGGGTCATTTTTATCAGGATTAATGAGTTTAGCTCTTTCTTTAGCGTATTCTTTGGAAAGCAAACCTTTCATAGGCTCTTCTGGTGAAAAAGCAGGGTCTCCATAATAAAAATCCCTATCAGCAAATGCCAGATTCATCGCTTGATAAAGTGTATGAATATAACGAGTAGAGTTGTACCCCATACTTTTCAAGTCAAAATTTTCCAAGATATTCAAAGTCTGGAGCATGGCAGGTCCCTGCGTCCATTGTTGGAGTTTGTAAACCTCAATGCCTTTATAGGTGGTCATTAGAGGTTCTTCTATTTTTACTTTCCAGTTGGCTAAATCTTGTTCGGTGATTAGCCCTCCTTGCTCTTGGCATCCTCTTGCAAATTCTTTAGCAATATCACCTTTATAAAATCTATCATAAGCGGCATAGATGGCTTCTTTGCGAGATTTCCCTTTTTTGATAGCTTCTTGTTCGGTTTCTACTAATTTTTTCAATGTTTCTAACAAATCTTTCTGAACAAAAATCTCACCCCCATTTGGAGCTTCTCTTTGCTCTCCCAGATGTGGTAAGAAGACCTTTTTGGAATAAGACCACTTTTTGATTTCATCTTTGCCTCTTTCTATGGAGTTAGCTGTCTGAGCTTCAATAGGATAACCTTCTGCCATTTGCATAGCGGGAGCGAGAACCTCTTTGAGACTCATTGTTCCATATTCGGCAAGCATAGTCATCAAACCTCCCGGCGTACCTGGCGTTACAGCCGCTAAGGGACCAAATTCTGGAGGATATTTCATGCCCTTATTTTTGAAAAAATCAGGAGTGGCTCCCGTTGGGGCTACGCCTAAAGCATTGATTGCTATGACTTTCTTGGTCTTAGGATTATAGATAAGGGCTTGCGTTTCCCCTCCCCAGCTTAGCACATCCCACATCGTACACGTAGCGGCTAACATTGCACAGGAAGCATCAATAGCATTGCCACCCTTGCTAAAAATCATAGCCCCTGCTGTTGCTGCTAAAGGTTTACCTGTAATAGCCATCCAATGACGACCGTGCAAAGGTGGCTTTTGGGTATTGACAGGAAGATTGTTAAAAGACTGACTATGAAGAATGTGTGTCAGAAAAATCAGCCCAATAAAAGTAAATAATCGTCTCATAAGATTAATCAGTTTAAATGCCTTAAGAAGTTTGTTGAAGTTAATCAAAAACAAATGATAGTCTTGTAAAAGTATAATAACTTTCTAAAATTGTTTGAGAATTTGAATAACATTTTCGAGCATATCATCTGTAAAATCCAAATGTGTTACCATTCTAATACTTTGTTTGCCAAAGGCGTTTGCCAATACTCCTTTAGATTTGAGCCAAGCACTAAAATCAATAGGATTAATATTATTTTTTAAATTGAAAATCAATATGTTAGTATAAGCAGGAATTACATCAGATATATAAGAAAGTTTACTCACTTCTGTTTCTAATATTTTTGCTCTTTGATGGTCTTCTGATAGTCTTGAGATGTGATTGTCAATAGCATACAAAGCCGCCGCCGCCAAATACCCTGCCTGCCTCATTCCACCACCAAATACCTTTCTTACTCTTTTGGCTTTCTTGATAAGCTCCCTCGTTCCTAACAAGGCAGAACCCACAGGCGCACCTAAACCTTTGGAAAAACAGACAGAAATAGTATCAAAACATTCCCCATGCGAGGAAGGGGACTCGCCCGTAGCTACTAAGGCGTTAAAGATTCTTGCCCCGTCTAAATGGGTCTTTAGCCCTTTTTCCCTGCCTACTTGAGTAATTGACTGAATTTCAGATATATTATAATAGCAACCTCCGCCTTTATTGACAGTATTTTCTAAAGCAAGCAAAGAAGAAGGGGGAAAATGTATATCATCAGGATTGATATTGTCCAACACATCTTGAGGGGTAAACTTTCCATGAGGAGAGTGAATCAGCCTGACTGAAATATGCGAATTTGCTGCAATGCCTCCTGATTCATAGTTATAAATATGAGCCATTCTATCGCAGATGACCTCTTCTTGGGGTTGAGTAAGAATACGAATCGCAATCTGATTGGTCATAGTCCCAGAAGGGCAAAATATAGCCGCTTCCTTTCCAAAAATATGAGCAATTTTGCTTTCCAAGGCATTGACTGTGGGGTCTTCGCCATAAACATCATCTCCTACTTCCGCTTGGAACATTGCCTCTAACATTGAAGGAGTTGGCTTGGTTACGGTATCACTTCTTAAGTCTATAATTTTCATAGTGAGCATTTAATGGTTTACGTTAAGTAAGTAAAATTGCTTTTCCATTTTGATAATACAAAAAAATGTTAGCAAAATTTGACTTTGCTAACATTTCTTAATGATTATAATAAAAGAAATACAATTTTTTAGCCTTCTGCCGAATTATCTGCTGACTCAGCAGGTACTTGTCCTTTCTTTTGGATAGCTATTACCCTTGCATCTTTTACTTTGGTTTCAGCGTCTAATTTAGCCTTCGCATTATTAGCTTTATCTTTAGCCAATGTGTCCTTCTTAGATTGTATCTGAGCCTCTTTGTCTGCTTTCCATGCCGCTAATTTTGCATTAGCTTGTTCTTGAGAAATCGCTCCCTTGTTTACGCCAACTTGTAAGTGCTTTCTCAATAAGATTCCTTTGTAAGAAAGGATTCTTTTCATCGTATCCGTAGGCTGAACACCTTTCATCAACCAATCAAAAGCCTTATCTTCATCAAATTCAATAGTAGCAGGGTTGGAATTAGGGTTATAAGTACCCAATTTCTCAATAAATCTGCCATCTCTTGGTGCATTTACGTCTGCAACAATAATATCAAATAATGCTAATTTTTTGCGTCCTCTGCGCGCAAGTCTCATTTTTACCATGATTCAAAATGATTTTGATTTGTGGAACTCGTCCGTTTTTTATTTTAAAAAATTTTGGACTGCAAAGGTAGTAAGCCAAAATCAATAAAACAAAGATTGTGTGTGTTTTTCTTAAAAACATAATTTATTAGTTTGGAGAGGCTTGCTTAGACGAGGCTTTTTGACTTCAAATTCTTCCCAAATACCAATTTTACAGTGCATAACAATCCAATTTGACCTCAATTTTGAGGAAATTATGAATGAATTACTGTTAGAAAATAAATTTACTTGTATCTTTGAATTGAAAAAATTTAAAAGCTAATCAATGAAACTTGTTGTAGAAAATCTGGGACCCATTAAGCATGGAGAAATAGACCTATCAAAGGACTTTTATGTTTTTGTAGGCTATAACAACAGTGGCAAAACTTATATGTCGCAGTTGCTGTGGACGGTGTTGAATTTGGAAACTATTTTTGAGTTTGCAGGAGGAATGAGTGAGAAATTAGGCATTAAAGGGGGTAATCATGAGTGTGAAGTAGATAAACCACTTATTCAGAGAATAATTCTCTTACTTGAAACATTTTTAAATAACTTCTATGTTGATTATAGCTTTCAAACAGAGAATAATGATTTTTTTAAAAGGCAAGGTTTTAATCTGAAATTCCAATATGATATTGATGAAGAATATAATAAATTACTTGTGATATTAAAAAATTCAGAATGGGGTTATAAAGAGGAAGCAAATTTCATTAGACTTAATTTATCAGAAAAGGCAAAGGAAGCAGTTTTACGTGTGGGAAAGGACTTTTTTGAAGGACTTTCAAAAAAAGCTATGGATAATATTGTGGTTATATTAGTTACATCAAGTTTATTAAATCATGATAAAAGAACGTTTTTTCTACCTTCTACCCGCACTTTTTTCCTTGCGTTTTATGAATACATCTATCGTATTGAGAAAGATAAGAAAGATGCGATGGACAAAAAAATAGCTATTCTGACCGAAAAGCAAAAGAGAGGAGAAAAAATAAATTTACAAGAGTTAAACGTATTTAGGAATCCTTATACAAAACCAGTAAATCAATTACTTAAAACTCTTTATACTTTAAAAGATAATTACATTGCCAATCAATACTACGCAGATTTAGCAGAAAAAATGAAGGATTTAATAGGTGGAGATATTGCATTAGGGGAAAATGAAACAGGTGAATATGGTATTGAAGAATATCGGTTTCAACCCAAAGGAACAAATAGATTTTTGCCAATGTTTTTATCATCTTCCTCTGTAAATCAATTAAGTACACTTTATCAATATTTGTTATTTTGGGCAAATGAAGGAAAAAATTTTCTTATTGTAGATGAACCAGAACAAAACCTCCACCCCGAAAACCAACTCAAATTATTGGATATTCTGATTCAATTTTCGCAAAGAAATCAAAATAAAGTGCTGATAACTACTCATAGCCCTTTGATTACTGATGCGGTAAACAACTACTTGATGCTTGGTGCTTTGGAAAATCGAGAGCAGGTTGCTGAAGAAATGAAAATGTCGAAAGATTTCCTCACTGCCGAAAACACAGGCATTTACTATTTTAGTGGTGATAGGATTCAAGAATACGTCATTGGTGATTATGGGACTATTTTCAAAGATTTTAAAGCTGTAGTTGATAAAGTAGAAGAGCAAAAATTTGAATTGGGAAATATGCTTTTTCAGCAAAATGAGAAAAAGGCAAAGACAAAGAAAAAAGCAAAACAAACACAAAAGCAAGCGCAATAATGTCGGGGATTTTATTGGAAAATTTGAGTGAAGTGGTATCTAAAAACTTGGAAAGCATT
>JALOMS010000242.1 GCA_025455345.1 Thermoflexibacter sp.
TAATGACCCTACGATGTTGGTGAATTGTGATAAAATAGTGATTCTCAAAGACGGGGAAGTATCAGAGCAGGGTACTTATGAGGAATTACTCCCTAAGCCTGATTTCCAAGATATACTCATGCACCCTACGGAGGTCAAATTAGCCAGACAAGAAGCATAAATCTTAAACTTTGCGCTATATAGTGATGATTTGGCGCAAAGTTTTACACTTTTTATGTTTCATCATCTTTAATTACATAGCAGAATTTAAGGATTGTTCTTTGGATTATTCTTCCTTATCTTCTGATTCACCTTTTAATAATTTAATATTTTCTTCTTTTTCCAGCAGTTGTATCTCCAAGCTATTGACTTTGTTTTGCACTGATTCTAATTTTTTGGCTCTTGCGCGAATCTCAAGGTCAAACTCCTTTTGTTTTTTTTCAAAATCAATCCATGATTTTTTGTATTCTTTTTTAATTTCCTCGATTTCTCCCTTCAGTTTCTTTAGCTTTCTATTGAAAAATAAGTAACTAAGCCCTCCCCCTAATCCTACTGCTCCTACTATCCAAAGAGTAAATTCCAATGAACTAATTTCCATATATTATACTTTAAGTTTACATTTTTTTAAAATTAATAGCCTAATGATTTTCAAATTACAAAAGCACATATTTGTACAAGAATCCATTTGAAATCTAAGCTATTCTCTATTGCAATTTAGAAAAGATTTGATAGATAATACCAATAGCAAGCAGAAATATGATTTGAAGCAAGGAAGCCTCAACGATTAGTGATACACTTTAAAGTAGAAAATTGGACAGGAACAAAAGAATCTTTTTGGCTATTACGATTTTTTTTTGTATCTTTATTTGGATTTATATAGGTTTGAGTTAAATTTGAATAAATAGACGGTAATCTTTATTCAATCCAATGCAATACATTTTCTCATTATACTTGAAAAATACTTTATTTTGTCTTATTTCTTTACTTATCATTCATTTTTCCTGCTTTGCTCAAGATGAGGCGAGCGCAAGGATAGAGGAGTATGTACAAAAAGGTGAGAATAAGAATGCAATGAATGAAGCATTGAAAATTGCCAAATCCCTGCATGAGCAAAAACGAGATAGAGAAGCCCTGCTTTTTTATGAAAAGGCATCAGAAATTTCTGAACAAGTAAATGACCTTTCGCTAAGAGCAAAAGCCTACGAAGAATTAGGCGATGCCTATTATAGAAATAACTCCGCAGATAAGGCTATCAGATGCTTGAATACCTCTGCCTTGTATTACGCAAATGTCGGTGCCGCCCAATCACAGACCTCCGTAATCAATAGGATAGGCTATACAGAACGAACAAAGAAGAAAAACTATGATGCTGCAATTAAGCATTTCAAACGTGCCTTACAAATAGCCCAACAAAATAATATTTTTTCTTCCCAACTCAAGAGTTATGAACTTTTGGAGGCAACTTATACCGAAAAAGGAGATACACAGAATGCTCAGGTTTACAGAAGTTTGATAAGTGAGCTTAAGAAAGCACCCAATTCTGAAAAGATAAGCAAAATTGATGTGGAGTTGCAGGCAACTCAAGAGCAGTTAGAGGCATTGAGAACTACCAATGAGAGCCAGAAAAAAGAACTTCAAAGTAAGATTGTATTGTTTGAAAAAGAAAAAAACAAGCTCAATAAGGAACTCACCGCAAGGGCTGACTCTTTGGAAAATGCTAATTATGAAGCAAAAATGGCAGAGTCCAAAGCCATGGCAGAATCAGAAGAAAGAAAAAGAATCCAAACACAATTGTATTTTTCTTTTGGAGGTATGATTCTCTTATTAATATTTTCTGGATTCTTGTTTTCATTGTACCGCAGTAGAAATATTGCCAATAAAAAATTAGCAGAGCAAAATATACAGATAAAAAAACAAGCTGATGAGCTGGAAAGAAAAGGCAATGAGTTGCATAGGGAAAAAGAAAAATCAGAACGCCTTTTATTGAATATTTTGCCTGCAAAAGTTGCTGAAGAACTCAAAGACAAAAACTATACAACCCCTCGTCATTATGAGATGGTAACTGTCCTATTTACTGATTTCAAAGGTTTTACAAGTATAGCCGAACAGATGACTCCAGAAGAAATCATCAGAGAACTCAATATGATTTTTAGTGAGTTTGATAGGATATGCAAGGAATACCGCTTAGAAAAGATAAAAACCATAGGGGATGCCTATATGTGTGCGGGAGGTATTCCTGAGCCTAATTCTACCAATCCTATTGATGCCGTCAATGCCGCCTTAGAAATGCAGAATTATATGAGAGTGCTTGCCGAACAGAAACAGATGCGCGGCGAACATTTTTTTGAATTGCGTTTGGGCATCAATACGGGACCTGTGGTAGCGGGTGTAGTTGGGGAATCCAAGTTTGCCTATGATATTTGGGGAGATACGGTCAATCTGGCAAGCCGCATGGAGTCTGGCGGAGAGCCAGGACGAGTGAATATCTCTGACCATACTTACGAACTGGTCAAAGAGCATTTCGATTGCATGTATCGAGGTAAAATCAGTGTAAAAAATAAGGGAGAGGTCAATATGTATTTTGTAAACCATAAAAAATGGTGGTAAGTCTGATTTGATAAAAATAAACCCCAATAAATTCTTCCTAATTTTCGTTTATCCTTCCCTTCATCAATCCTCCTCCTACAAATAAAAGTGGACAGCCCACTTTTATCTTACATGAATAGGCACTTTCAAACACCAATCTCCTAAAAGTGTGGTTTAGTTTTTGTATATTCTTTAATTAATCCTAAACAAGAACGAACTTTAACAAGTTTTTTATCTTAAATCGTTCATATTCAATTTAACTAAAAACATTTTATTCCTAATTGCGCTATTTGATTCGTATGAGAAAAAGTATTTTTGTTTTTACCCTAATCATCACATTTTGTATCACAGGCGTTTCTTCTATGTACGCCCAATTGCTTGACTCTTTGGCATTGTCCAATGAGAAAATTTATACCTCTTTAGAAGAAGCACTCAAAGAAAGTGAGAAAGTTTATCGCTTGGACTTATCAAGCTATGGAGTAGATACTTGGGGCGACCAAACCTCTGCGCTAAACGAATTGCCCGAAAGTATCAGCAAATTGACAAAGTTACAGGAATTGGACTTGAGTGAGAATAATCTCACTGCCTTACCAAATACAATCGGCGAGCTTAAAAATTTGCAGTTCTTGTATTTACACTCGAATAAAATAAAAAATCTACCTTCTTCTATTGGTAAATTAATTAATCTAAAAAAATTGACCTTAGAGGCAAATAGATTGATAGACTTGCCTAAAGAATTTGCAGGACTATCCTCCCTGATTTCTTTGGATTTAGACCATAACTTATTTGTTAATTTTCCTATATTTATTACACAACTGTCTAATTTAGAAGAGCTTTCTATTCACTCTAACTCCATACAAAGTTTACCAGCTCAGATAGGAAATCTTAGCAAACTCAAGAGCATAGAACTATGGGACAATAGAATTACGGAATTTCCTGAAGAAATAGGTAACCTATCAAACTTAATTTATTTGGACGCTAACTCGAATCTATTGACAAGTTTGCCCACAAGTATAGGGAAATTAGGAAATGTTACTTTCTTGAATCTTACACAAAATAGCCTAAAAAAATTACCCCCAAGTATAGGTGGTATGAAGAAACTACTTGGTGCGGATTTGTCTTATAATGCTTTAGAATCTCTGCCTGCTGAAATAGGAAGTCTTACTGCACTAAAAAATTTGGACTTGACAAGCAATCAGTTGGTCAGTCTCCCCGCAGAAATAGGAAAACTAAGCCAAATAGAACAGTTAGACCTGAATGTAAATAAGCTGGGTAGTTTGCCAAAGGAAATCGCTAATCTGAAGAAAATAAAAGAATTAGTTTTATTTCAAAATGAATTGACTTCCCTGCCCTTAGAGATAGGGAATATGACGGACTTAGTGAGTATAGACCTTAATACCAATAAATTAACATCACTCCCTAAAGAAATAGGCAAGCTCAATAATGTACAAGTCTTGGTATTATGGGGTAATAAACTTAGCCAACTACCCAATGAGATATGCGGTATGGAGGGTTTGATGGCAATAGAACTTCAAGACAATCAGATGACCAAAATGCCTGCTTGTATTAATAAAATTACCAATTTGATAAAGATAGACCTCAGTCATAACAATATTTCTGCTGATGAAAAGAAAAGACTCACAGACCTTTTCCCTGCGGCACAGTTAGACTTTTAAGCAATAAAGCAAGAGTTTTTAGTTGGTAACCTTACTAATTTTCAAAAGAATTAGTAAGGTTATGCTATTTTTTTAATGCTAAAGTTTGAAGCACATTTTATGTATCATCTTCACTCGATTCTCTAAAAGGTTTTTCATATTCAGGTTTTATCATTTTCCAAATAATAGGCGAATAATCTCGCTTATCAAGCATAGAAAATAAGACAGAAGGATATAATAAGGTCTGAAAATAAAGTGCAGTATCCTTCCGATTACCTAAATCTTTAAAATTTTCTTTACAATAATTTTCTATTTTTTGATAATTTTCAGTTAGCTTATCTACTGTATTTCTGACCCAATCGTAAAACTCATCAGGGACTTTATCCAAAATGGCTTCAAAAGATTGATTGGTGCTTAGATACTCCCAAATATTCTTGGACGATACTCGCGTCAAAATCCTATGCAAACGTACATATTCCTCGAACTTGACCTTTACACGAAATCCTGAATCAAAGCGAATTACAAAACCTTCTCTATCTTTTTCTTGTAGCGTTTGAAGGGCATATAAATCATAGATTCCATCATATCGCTTGACCACAGGAAAACCTATTTCGGGTAATTCTTCTTCTTTGCCTGTTTCTTTATCAATCACCGCCAATAAAATCAGTTCTTCCTTCTGTCCATAGTCTATCACAATCCTATTTTCAGGATAAATAATCTCGAACAGATATGTTTTCTGAGGATTAATCAAAGGCAGTGTGTGTGCATACTTAGTATGTAGTAAGGCATTGGCTTTGATGGCTTGTTTGCTATCAAAAGAACCTCGTGTAGCAATAAAGTATTGACCTTTATGGGGATATAAAATTCCTAAAGAGCCGTCCAATTTTTCAAAAACTTCAAAATTTTCTATTGCGAAAAGGGCGGGCTATAATTTGATAATCCCTGTCCATAATCAATCCTCGACAAAGCAAAGTCCATTCGTTCCAAACTCTTTCATACTGTGCCTTTGGAGAGTAATTATAAATAGTGAGTTCACTATCAGGATGTTGCTGTGCATAAATATAACCTTCATCAATTAATTGATGTAAAAATTGGATTTCCATGCGTTTGTAGATTGTCATTAACTTACAAATCTACGAAGTTTCTGACTAAAATATGTTTTATATTGTCTTCGTTCTCAAAAGTGCAAAGTCGCCGACTTAAAATAGTGCTTATTTTGGGTTTTCCACAACTGACAAAATGAACACCTTATTCACAATGCTGTAAGTAATATTTGCATTTCTTTTTATACTTAATCAACAAAAGTTTTAATCATTTGTCTGACACCTTTGAGGTGTCAGACAAGTTTTTGAATATCAATTCCCTTTTTTTCTTTTTTCCTTTTCATTAGTTGGGAATGTTGTATTATACGCTGGAGTCTGAGCTTGTGATGAGTTCGCTGTTTCTGAAGGATTAATCAAATATGGCGTTTTCCCATCTGTAATGATAATTTTAGTATTGGGTGAGGTAGATAGATTTTGCATCACCTCCAAACTCTTGTACTGAATGAGCAGGTCATTCAATCCCTCCGAGATAATTTTTTGGGCATCACGTACACCTTCTGCCTCTACCCGCTTGCGCTCTGCCTCTCTGCGCTCTTTGTTGAGTATAAATTCCATGCGCTGTGCTTCTTGCTCTGACTCCAATTTGTCCTCTATTGCTTTTGCCAAACCGCTTGGAAGCCTAATGCTTTTGAGCAGTACATTTTCTATTACAAAGCCTCTATCCCCCAAAATATCCATCATCTTTTTGGCAATGGCTTGTTCTATGTTTTCTCTTTCGGAGGTATGCATATCTTTCGCATAAAACTGTGAAGTAACATCAGCCGCCGCAGACCTTAATACACTTAGAATGATTTGTTCTCCATTAGAAATATGCCCTACTGACTCTAAAATTTTAATCGCATAATCTGGCTTTACGTGATACAGAATCGCCAACTCAGAGGCAATGGTTAAGCCTTCTTTCGATGGCAAAGATTCCAAATTAATTTGCATATTGATAGTACGCGTAGGCACTTTGAGTACAGTTGAAAAAAAAGGATTGAAAGTATAAAGACCGGGAGATAATACTTTGGGTATAAGTTTTCCAAATTTCCGTTTTACCCCTACTTCATCTTGCTTAACAGTAGCACAGCTTGTTAGAAAGGCGAGGAAACCCAATGCACACGAGAGTGCAAAAGAATAAAACAGTCGATTCTTCATGTTGTTGTTAATTGGTGAATGATTATTTTTTTAATACACATTTACTTAAAGTTTTGTTTAACTTTATGTGTATTTAGCATAACGAAAAAAATATTTTTAGGTTTCAGTTTTACTCAAAGGAAAAGCAAATCTTCAAATGATAACTATCAAATAGGAAAGGATAATTTAGCCGCAATCGTGATTACCTGCGCGCTCCTCTAAAGGCACAGGCTCTTGTAACTAAAAAATATTCAAAGCTAAAATTTGAAGCAGTGAGAAGTATATATATTAGTGCTTATACCTTGTACAGTATTAAAAAAATAAAGAAAATTACTTTTTACCTGTTTACCTTTTATAAATAAGGCAATAAAGTTAAAATTTTTAATGTGTATGTATGCTTCTTGAAAAAGAACGGTGGATTTTCCGCCGTTCTTTTTTATTATTTCTAAAATCTTTATTTACAACATCTTAGTTTACTCTGTAGCATAGTTACCACCATTGCCGAGCGGGTTAGTTTTTGCTTTTTCTTTTTCTTTCATTTCATAATATGTTGTACGAGCATATTCGTTTACACTATTACTGTCTGTCTGCTGTGTGCGGAGTTTTTTCACACTACGCGCCACTTCTCCGCCTTCACGATTCCTGCCAATCGTATATTCGACCAAATCGCCATCTACTAACTCATTAAAATCTCCTTCTATGACATCAGAGTAATGAAAGAAGAGATTGTCTGGGCGAGCAAATATAAATCCATAGCCGTTTTTTACACTTACAACCGTACTTTGTCGTATTTTATTGTCAGATTCTTTATTTTCTGTGTGTTTAGGAGCTTCTTGGACAAATAAATTATTGATAAGTGGGTCATTCCTTTTAGCTCTATTTTCTATAATCTCGTGCATAGGGACAGCATAAGTTACTTCTTCTAACAAATCTTGGGAAGTGCGTGTTACCATTTCTTTGCCGCCTTCGGTGCGATACTCGAAGTCCCAACTAAGTACCATTACTCTTGTTCCCAAGGTATTGAGTTTGCGAACCAAAGGCACATAATCCCCATCAGAGGCAATCAATACGACTACATTATACTTTTTATATAGAGCCAATTCAAATGCTTCTAAAGCCAACCAAACATCTATGCCTTTTTCCTCTAATTTGCCCCCGCGAGTCTTAAGTGGGAGGTAGTGAGTGATGACTCCTTCGGTCATCAGTACGTCGTCAAACAATCTATCAGACAATAATTTATTGGGGCTACTTGCTTCTGAAATCGTTAATCTTCCTCTAAAATAGTGTGAATCTACAATTTGGCAAAATCTAATGTCATTCCCTTCTTCTTGAGCGACTTTACTTCTAATAAAATCATGTAATCCTCCTATACTAATACGTGCTTTGCGAGTATGTTCGTAGTTATAATAATTACTTACGTGTAAAAAATAATTTCCATCGTAAAAAACCCCTATTCTCGTCAGTCTTGTGTCTGCTTCTACCATATTTTTTCTTTAATTAAAATGAGTTTATTATTTATTTTTTATTTTGGTTTTCAGGCATATTTTATCTATGAATATCTTTAGTAGCAAATTGAAAATCAGTATTAAATCTCTTTGCAGGATTGTCAAATATGATAAAATTATTATAAAGTTTGCCATATTTGCCCAAAAACTTAGCTTTATTTTCTATTATCCTAAGATTACTTTTCTACAATAGCAAATAAGTCCAAACAAAGTTCAGCTTGGCTACTTAGCGAAAAATCTTCTAAGCCAATACTGCTCACAAGTGTATTGTCTTCTTTCATCAATTTGTTGCGATTCAGTCTATTAAGAATATCATACGGGATTTGTAAGAGTTGGCGAGGTAGGCGATATTGCAAGTTAAAGATGTCAAATCGCGTGATTTTTTGGACAGAACGGCGATTTTGCTCATGATACTGCATCACTCTATCGCTTCCTTTTACCCCCATGAGTTCTACCTTGCTAAAATATTTCTTAAGCAAATTGTACATTTCATCTGCGGTGTATTCTCTTACGTGCCAAGGATTTCGCGTCAAAGACATTTTCTTATTAGGAGTCGCAATCACTGCTTTTTCGCCCTCTTTCAAGGTTCTAATAATTTCTTTGAGAAAAAAATGGTCATCTTCTATATGCTCAATCACCTGAAGCGTTATTAAGCTATCCATGCTCTCATCATTAATATCCTTGAAAGGTGGGATAAAGGCATCAATAAACTTATATTGAGGATATTTTGTCGTAAGATGGTTCAGTAGTGCTGTATTTTTATCTATTGCCGTATAGTGTTTGCACAGAGGAGAGAATACTTCTATGCCCTTGCCTGTACCACAGCCTACTTCTAAAAGATTGCCTTTAACATACTTTGCCGCTTCTAAGTACGCAAAGAAAAGCCTATGATTCAATACATTATCACTTGGAATTTCGTAAGAAGTAATTTCAGATGTTTTGAACATTTTACAAAAGATTGATTAAAAATGCTTTAAATTTTTGCCAACAAAGGTAAAACTTATTTTAATTTCTTTCAAATCTCTTGATTTTAACAAAGAATAAAGACAAATAAAGAGGCTAAATAAAAAATTTTGTATAATTTAGTAGCAACAAAATTCGTTGTTCCAGCAAAGAATAACAAATTTCATCATCAAAATAACATTAAATAGATATGAAACTTTTTAAGAAAATATTATTCATTGGCTTAGCAGTGATTGCTTTAGGAAGTGTAGGCTTTTTTTCCTTTGCTTATAATGTAGAGTATAGTACAGGATTTCGCGCAGGTAAAATCACCAAATTTACTCGCAAAGGCTATATTTTCAAAACATACGAAGGGGCATTGGACGTAGGTGGAATCAATAGCAATAAGGGAATGGTAAGCAGTACGTGGGATTTTTCTGTAGATGCCAGTCAAAAAGGAGCGATTGAGGCGATAGAAAAAGCAATGTTAGATGGTTCACACGTTAAGTTATCTTATGAAGAAAAATTCTTCCAATTTTTTTGGAGAGGAGATACAAAGTATTTCATTACCAAAGTAGAATCTCATGAAGTAAAATAAAAAGAATTTTTACAATAAAACTCATTTACAAAGTTCCACTTATGCCAAAGTTGGAACTTTTTTTTAAAATATAGATAAACAAAACATTCTACTTTTATCAAACAAAAATTTGTTATATTGTGAAAATATTACACTTTAACAGTATTTTTACCTCTCAAATAAAGTATTGTTATTACTAACAAACTCTTTATCAATACTTTGTACTCAGAATTGTATTTATATTTATCATTCATAACTCACAACTCATAACTCTTAACTATAAATATGGCTTTTGATATTGACATGATTAAAGCTGTCTATGCCAGAATGGGCGATAGGATAGCGCAAGCAAGTAAGACGTTAGGAAGACCTTTAACGCTCACTGAAAAGATTTTATATTCACACTTGTACGAGGCTGTTCCCGCTACGCCCTTCACCAGAGGCGAATCTTACGTGGACTTTGCCCCAGATAGAGTAGCTATGCAAGATGCAACCGCACAGATGGCTTTGTTGCAGTTTATGCAAGCGGGCAAGGCAAAAGTAGCCGTACCAAGTACCGTACACTGCGACCACCTCATTTTGGCAAAAGAAGGCGCAAAGAAAGATTTGGAAGTGGCAGTCAATACCAACAAGGAAGTTTATGACTTTCTTGCCTCTGTATCAAACAAATACGGCATTGGTTTCTGGAAAGCAGGTGCAGGGATTATTCACCAAGTAGTCTTAGAAAATTACGCTTTCCCTGGCGGCATGATGATAGGTACGGACTCACACACGCCCAATGCAGGTGGTTTGGGCATGGTAGCGATAGGTGTAGGTGGTGCAGACGCAGTGGACGTAATGGCGGGCATGGCTTGGGAACTTAAATTCCCTAAATTGATTGGCGTTCATCTCAAAGGAAAGCTAAGTGGCTGGGCTTCTGCGAAAGACGTAATTTTGAAAGTGGCAGGTATTCTCACCGTTTCGGGTGGTACTGACGCAATTGTAGAATACTTCGGACCTGGGGCGGACAACATTTCTGCTACGGGCAAAGGAACTATCTGCAACATGGGTGCGGAAATTGGTGCAACTACTTCTCTATTCGGTTATGACGACAAAATGAAGGAATATTTGATTTCTACAAGTCGCCCTGACGTAGCAGAATTGGCAGAGCGGTACAAAGAAAACTTGCGCGCTGACGCAGATGTGTATGTGAATCCTTCCAACTATTTCGACCAATTGATAGAGATAGATTTGGACGAGTTAGAGCCGTACATCAACGGTCCTTTCACGCCTGACCGCGCATGGAAATTGTCTGAATTTGCGGAAGCAGTAAAGAAAAATAACTTCCCTGCTAAGTTAGAGGTAGGTTTGATTGGCTCTTGCACCAACTCCTCTTACGAAGACTTGACGCGCTCTGCTTCTTTGGCAAAGCAAGCAATAGACAAAAATTTGAAAGCAAAAGCACAATTTACCATTACCCCTGGCTCCGAAACAGTGCGCTACACTGCGGAAAGAGATGGGATTTTGGAAATATTTGATAAAATGGGTGGTATCGTGTTAGCAAATGCTTGCGGTCCTTGCATTGGGCAGTGGTCAAGACACATAGACGACCCTAACCGCGCCAACTCCATCATTACGTCATTCAATAGGAACTTTGCAAAAAGAAATGACGGCTTGGCAGCAACGCACGCTTTTGTGGCTTCACCAGAAATCGTAACTGCTTTCGCTATCGCAGGGGACTTGACCTTTAACCCTATGACAGACAAGCTCTTAAATGAAGATGGTGTAGAGGTAATGTTGGACGAACCCACAGGCTTGCAAGCACCGCCCAAAGGCTACGGAGTGGAAGACGCAGGTTTCCAAGAACCCGCCAAAGACGGTAGCAAAGTACAGGTGTTGGTAAGTCCAACTTCTGACCGCTTGCAACTTTTAGACGAGTTCAAAGCATGGGAAGGCACAGACCTCAAAGGGTTGAAACTCCTCATCAAGGCTTTTGGCAAGTGTACGACTGACCACATTTCTATGGCAGGACCTTGGCTAAAATATCGCGGACACTTGGACAATATTTCTAATAATATGCTCATTGGCGCAGTAAACGCCTACAACAAAGCCACTAACAAGGTGAAAAACCAACTTACAGGCGAGTACAACGAAGTGCCATTTACCCAACGCGCCTACAAAGCGGCTGGTATTGGTTCTATCGTGGTAGGTGATGAAAACTACGGCGAAGGCTCATCAAGAGAACACGCGGCAATGGAGCCTCGTTTCTTGGGTGTAAGAGCAATTTTGGTAAAATCCTTTGCGCGTATCCACGAAACCAACCTGAAAAAGCAAGGTATGTTGGCATTGCGCTTTGTGGATAAAGCTGATTACGACAAAATCCAAGAAGATGACGTCATAGACATCTTGGGCTTGACCGAGTTTGCACCTAACAAGAACCTCACTATCCAACTTACCCACAAAGACGGTAGCAAGGAAAGTTTCGAGGTAAAGCACACCTACAACGAAGCACAAATCGAGTGGTTCAAAGCAGGTTCTGCGCTAAACTTGATTAAGTTAAAGGAAGGGAAGTAAAAATCTCTTTGATAGACAAATAGATAACCTTTCTAAGATGTAAAATTCTTGGAAAGGTTTTTTGTTTCGCCCCTACGGGGCTTTGGGGGGCGGTGTACCTCTTTGTGCTACAAATATTGAATGCCTAACGGCATTTTTTAGGAATTTTTTTGCCATAAATGGATTAAATTTGGCATTTATCCCGTTAGGGATATGATATTTGTAGA